>JAFQJY010000138.1 GCA_017414845.1 Alphaproteobacteria bacterium
TGTGTCTTTTGGGTAAGTCTGTTATACGACCTGCGGGATTTGAACCCCTTGGATTTACCTGCTGAATACGATAATTAAAAATCTTTATTTTTGACTTTTTTTGTGGTAAACTGTTCGCCATAGTAAAAGGAGACATTTATATGGAAAAGGGACAATTATGGAGAGAAACTTGGGGAAGTATTCGTTGGGAACGGGATACACCTGTTCAAATTGCCGAAAAAACAGACGAGTTTCTTAAAACTGGCGTTGATCCTAATATAACAGATCTTATTGAGAAAACGCCTTTAATGTACGCTGCTTCTAAAGGATATACGGAAGTTATGGCTAAACTTATAGAAAACGGGGCAGATATAGAAAAGAAGTCTTATTCCGGTGAAACGGCTTTGATGTACGCTTCTTTCTATGGAAAAGCAGACGCTGTGGAACAACTTGTAGAGGCCGGCGCTGATTTAGAGGCCAGAGATAATGAAGAAAAAACAGCGCTCATGTTTGCAACATTTGGCGGACATACGGAAAGCGTCAAAAAATTGGTGGAATTAGGGGCAGATGTCAATACGACGGATTTCTTGAAAGAAACCCCTCTTTTGCATGCTGCGGGGCATAATATGCATCAAGTCGCTGATATTTTGGTGGAAGCGGGTGCTGATGTGGAAGCACAAAATATAGGGGGGAAAACTGCGCTGGATTTGGCGTATACAACAGATACACGTCGGGTCGTTCAAAAAGGAATTCGTTCGCAACGCCGACAGAAACGTATAGCCTATCGCAATCGGTTGTTAAAAGAAAAGGAAAACGCACCTAAAACTCCGGAGGGAAGAAAGGCTGTTCGTGCTCAAATTGAGGCAAGAAAAAAAGAGGTCTTAACTCTTCAAGGGCGAATTAAAATTCGTGAAAATAAAATTGAAAATCTGACGGCATCTTTAACCGAAACGACCCCTCAACGTCATGCGTTGGCAGAGAGATTGCAGGAACTGAGAAAAGAACATGGTGTTCGTGCAAGGCAAGTTGCCAAAACAGATATGCTTGCAAAGTTTTATCGCGAGAAAATGCTCGTTCGTGAATAAAAATAAACCCGCCTTAAAAACACAGAAAAAGAATGTTAAAAGGCGGGTATTTTTTATCCTGATTTATTCACGTTCTTTTTGTTTGGAGCGCAAAAGTTCAGGAATATAGTCAACAATTTCTCCGAAACTGGAAACTTTAATAACCTCAACATTTCCGGACAGGTTGCGTTCCAACATCTCTCGCACATCTTTTTGCGTTAAATCTCTTCTGGGAGACTGAATAAAAACACCGCAACCGTGCGTAGAAATCTTCTTCAATATCTCTGTGCCGTCCATTGTTACTTTTTCCATAGAAAACTCCTTTCTTTATATTACATAATGCGCAAACTATATCATATTTTTTGTTTAGAAACAATCTGTTTTTTTCATATAGTGTCTGTTATTTATAATTTTTTTTAAAATAGTTCAAAAATAGACAAAACATTAAAGAAAAAAACTTGTTTTTTTAAAAAAAGTGTGATAGACTCCTTGTTGCTGTTTTTGAGAAAGGGGTTTAAATGTCTACGGGTAAAAATGAAACGGTTTTAATTTGTGATATCGGCGGAACAAATGTTCGTTTCGGTTTATATCAGGAAAATCAAGAGGGTTTGGTTTCTTTTGACGGAAAATACAAATGTGCAGATGTTTCTTCTTTTGAAGAGGCTGTCGGTCGGTATTTTGCCGAGCGTCAACCGAATAAAAAGCCGGCTTTGTGTGTTATCGGCGCTGCCGGTGATATCAACGAAACGACCGGGAAAATTGTTGCGACAAACACACCGTGGGTTGCAGATACCGACAAATTAAAAGAGACATTTCCCTTTATAAAAAAAGCACAATTAGTCAACGATTTTGCCTTACAAGGGTGGGCTTTGGCAGATATGACACAGGAACAGTATCGTCCTGTTTTCAATTCTAAATCCGACATCAATTTGAAAGAGGGAAAGGTTGTCGTTATCGGTCCGGGGACAGGTCTTGGAACATGCCTGATTATGGCCGGACAAGACGGAAAGCAAAATGTTTATACTTCCGAGGCAGGACATAGCACTATTCCTCATGTTTCTTTTGAAAATGCCGAAGAACAAAAACTCAATCAAAAAGTATTGGATACAATTGTAGACCATTATCGGCAAAAAGGACAGCGTGCCATTACGGAACATCTTGTTTCCGGAACGGGAATAAGTAATATCTATCATGCGCTTCGTGACGGAGAAATACCCGCTGAGAAAAAGGATAAAGTTCCGTCGGAACAAATAGAAACATTAGCGCAACAAGGGAACAAAACCGCCCTTAAAACATTTGATATTTTTAATGCTTATATGGGGGCACATGCCGGCACGATGGTGGCAACGACAAAAGCCCCGACGATTTTCTTTTGCGGTGGCGTTATGGCAAGCCCGTGGATAGCAAAACGAATGGAAGAAACTTCCTATTTTAAAGACCAGTTCATTCCTCGTTCCGGTTTGACAAAAGCGATGAAAGAGGTTCAACTTTACATCTCGTCATATCGGGATATGTCAACACTCGGCGCTGTCGTGTATGCGAAAAATATGATAAAAACTCAAAAGAATGAGGACAGAAAACTTTCTGTTGACAGAGATATTTTAAAGGTATTATGTTATGTACAGCAACTGATAGATTGCGATTGTCCTGAGGCAAAACAGTCTATGAAAAAAGTCATTTCTGCCGTCAAACGCATTCAATGGAACAGAAGTAATACACGAGAATAAAGGAGAGAAAATGTTTTACTATGTAGATGGTAAAAAAACAAAAGTGAACGACATTGTTGTGAATCGTTGGGTCGGTATAGATTGGGATAAAATCTGCGATCCGTTTTCATTGACAACTGAAAGCATAGACTATGTGGAAAAACATCTTTTTTCCGGACATAATCTGGTTCGTGAGTACGGACTTCAAAAATTGAAACTCAAAAATACGGACCAAACGGTATTTATGTTTGACTGCAATCGTGATAATGCTGAAATTTATCAAATTTTTCCGATGCGTTCCGTTCCCGTCAATGCGCAGGATATTTACGGGAAAACAGGACCTATGTACGCAGCGCAGTCAAATGCGTTAAAGATGTTAGAGGTTATGAAAAAAAACAAAGGCCTTATTGACTTTAATTTAAGAGATAATAACGGCTATAATTTACTGGATACGGCGTGCTTGAACGGAAGTGAGGCATGGTGTCGCTTTGCTTTTGAAAACACGGCATCGGCAGAACACGCCAAAAACAAAACAAAAGAAACACCGCTGATGTTGGCGGTCAGAGGGGCTACGGAAGAAAGTAAAAATATGAAGACAATTTCTTTCTTGTGTTCTAAAAAACCGAATTTTAAGGCTCAAAATGTTTTCGGACAAACGATTGAAGATTATCTTGAAAAGGCGCCTCTTTTCGTTAAAGGTTTTGTGAAAAGAGCCATAGAAGATAGCAGGTCGCAAGAGCCTGTTCGTGAAACACCTGTCGCACAGACGACTTGGAATTTAACTCTGCCTGTCAACATTACCGTTAAAGGAATGGGCAAAGAGCGAGAATAAACTTTAATCCGAAATCGGAAAAGTTTAAAGGCTTTGATTTTTCATACGATTTATTTTTCTGTTCCGTTTAACAGATTTATCAGCGGATATTTTCCGACACGTAAGATGCCGTTTTCTAAAATAACAGGCGCTCTTAAAACACCCCTGACAGAAAGAAGTTTTAAGGTCGTAGAAATAATTTTTTGGTTTCCTTCACTGATAAAACCTCGTGTCGTCAGTTCACGAAGAAGTTTTTCCCAACCACGAATCTGTGTATCCAGTGCAAAGGCGTCTTTTTGAATACGTCCTTGTATAAGCGCTTGTATTTCGCCGAAGTCAATATCTGATTTTCGGATAAGCACTTCATTTCCGCCGAGTTGATAGGAAATATCCGCAAATATTTTTTTTATGTCGGAAAACTGATTGACCGGAATAATCGGAAGAGATGCATCAAAGCATTCCAATGTCGCAAATAATTGCTTGCCCATAATTGTCCCCGTGCCGTCTACTGCTCGTATAGAGGCTATTTTTCCGTTTTTAAAAACAGACAGGTTCTTTGCCGTCAGTGTTATTTTCTTTTCCGAGCCGATTTTAAACTTCAAATAAATAGTTTCGGATTGAATGTGTATCTGATTGAGATAGATATTTTCCGAAATTTCACCGTTGAGAGTTTTGGGTGAAAATAAAGACACTTTTAAGGAAATTTTATCTGCACGATAAGTTCCTTGTGGTGTTTCAATGCGAGGATTGATAAAAACTAATTTTGTGTTGGCAAAGCCGGAATCACCTTTAACAGAATCAAAAGAAAAATGCGTATTTCCGTTACCGACTTGTGCCATAATCTTCGGGATTTGACTGAGAATTATTTTTTCTAAAATGAGGCCTGACGCACCTATGAGGCATATAATCAGCGCAAAAATAATCAATAACACTTTTTTCATCATAAGATGCTTTTTAACATATTTCCGACATCTTGACAAATAAAAAAAAGCATATATTTAAAATTGAAGAGGTTTATTTTAAAGGAGGATACGATGCAAAAAATACTTGACTTTATTCAATTCGGACAGGGGACCGGTAAACGTTATTTGTTTTGGCTGGCTGTTTTGTTAGGTGCGTTTTTTAGTTTTTTTCAATATCATCAAATGCAAAAAAATTTGGAAATGCCCGCTGTTCAGGCATTTTTAGAGAATTTGCCTACGATTGAAATAAAGGACGGAGCGCTTGTTTCTCCTGTAAACAGTTATCAGATTATTACATTTGAAGATGCTCAAAACCGGTTTACGCTGACTTTGGATACACGAATAGATAATTTTACGGATTTAACGCAATTAAAAAACGGATTTTATCTGACCAAAAAAGCATTCTATTATGTTCAAGGGGATAGCGTAACCGTAGATTCTCTTGAAAAAGCCAAAGATATCAAAATCGGGCAGGGAGATTATCTTTCTTTTTTCAAAAACATTATCAGAAATACAAGTCTGTTGATGGCACCGATAGCAATGTTCGGCGCTTTTGTTTTCTTATACCTGATGACATTTATTTACGGTTTTGCGTCTTTTGCATCAACGATGTTTATGGATAGTTTTGCGATGTCATTTGATATGAGGCGCAGGGCCTCCGTGATGGCCATGCTTTTTGGATACATACTTCTTGTTCCTCTTTCTTTTGTGCATATTTTTGTTGGTGCAGGTACTTTTTTCATTTTTGTTTTTATTGTTGAAAGTTGGTTTTTATACGAAATTTCAAAAAGAAATGTAATTTCTGTTGACAATATAGATATAATTTGATAGAACAGAATCTGTTGTGGGGATATAGCTCAGCTGGGAGAGCGACGCGTTCGCAATGCGTAGGTCAGGAGTTCGATCCTCCTTATCTCCACCATAAAAAAGCCTGCTTGGAAAAGCAGGCTTTTTTATTAGCGGGGGAGGAATAAAAATCGGGTCGAACTCCGAAGAGCTTTTGAAGAAAGCGTGGAGTTTGCTCGCGAAGCGGAAAGGGGCCCGTTTTAAACGGGAATTACACCCTCCTTATCTCCACCATAAAAAAGCCTGCTTGAAAAAGCAGGTTTTTTTATTAGCGGGGGAGGAATAAAAAATTGGATCGAACTCCGAAGAGCTTTTGAAAAAAAGCGTGGAGTTTGCTCGCGAAGCGGAAAGGGGCCCGTTTTAAACGGGAATTACATCCTCCTTATCTCCACCATAAAAAAGCCTGCTTGGAAAAGCAGGTTTTTTTATTAGCGGGAGAGGATTTTGCTATTCTTTTATTTAGATGGCAACCGTGGTCACCGTAACCACGGGAGTAATATGATATTTTTCTTGCTATTCTTTTATCCTTTCTATACAATGAAGAAAAGTTTTTAAGAAAGGATTTTAAAATGAAAAAAGTTGTTCTTATTTTTTGTGTTTTGCCTCTTTTGTTTGTTTTTATCGGTTTTTCCGTTTTTTCATTAAACGGGTTGGTTGAGTTGGACGAAACTGTTAAAGCTAAATGGTCACGTGTTTTGAATCAGTATCAAAGACGGACAGATTTAATTCCGAATTTGGTGGAAACGGTTAAAGGCTATGCCAATCACGAAAAAGAAACTTTAACGGCAGTTATTGAGGCAAGGAATAAAGCCACGCAACTGGTCGTCAAGGCAGATAATCTTTCCGATACGGAGGCTATGCAAAACTTTATGTTGGCACAATCACAAGTTCATTCGTCTTTGGGTCGTTTAATGGCTGTTTCGGAAGGGTACCCGAATTTAAAAGCTGATGCTAACTTTTTGAAGATGCAGGAGGAATTACGAGATACGGAAGATAAATTAGCTCTTGCGAGAGATGTTTATATTGATGCTATTTCCGAGTTTAATGCAAGGGTTAGAAAAATTCCTGCCAAATGGATTGCCGTTTTGTTTTCCGATATGAAACCTAAGGCAAATTTTGATATTGATAAAAAAGCAATGGAACGTCCGATTGTGAATTTTTCTAAATAAAAACGCTCAATTATGATTTGAGAGGGATGGATTGACGAATTGTTGCTTATAGTCCGTTGATTTATCGGCGTACTTCTGTATTGTTTAGTACAGGAGTATTTTTGTATGATTAGAAAACAAGTCGGGCTAAGGATTCGTCAAATAAGAAATGACAGAAAATTGTCACAAGAAAAAGCAGCATTTAATGCTGGGATAGACAGAACCTACTGGGCGAGTGTAGAACTTGGAAGAAGAAATATCTCTATCATAAATTTGGAGAAAATGTGTGTGTCGTTTGGTATTTCATTAGAAGAATTTTTTAATTCAGACATTTTCAAAGGAGAAAAGGAGACAGAACTATGACGCAATTAGATTTTGTATTAAATGAAGTCAAAACAAACGGTAATCTGACAAAAGATGAAGAAAATACTTTGGAAAAGATATTGAACGAGCATCATTTAAGGATGTTAATGCGTCACCCTTTTTATGATCTTTTTACTACTGGAACAGGACAAAGTTATGGATTGGCAATACAAAAGAAAATTATAGATAGTTTCAAAGACCTAACAGAACATCAAGGCAGTAGTGATTATGATGCTGACTGTTTTGACACAAATGAAAAAATAGAAATTAAATCTGTCAAAGCACTAACAAATGAAAAGGATGCATACATAGGGGAGAGAATTATCAACTATGTTGATGATAATACAAGATGTAGTGGTTCTTTTCAACAGGTAAAACCAACAGAATGTGATTGGTTTATTTTACACATTCTTTTTGGCAACTATGAAAGATTATTTTTAGTTCCCAGCAAAGTTGTTTCAAAACACCCCAAGAAGGACTATGCTGAACCACATAAAATACCACTATCAGGGCAACATAGAAATCATAGCAGTGAAGGACAAATAAACATAAAACACATATTCAATTTATCAAAATACGTTGAAATAAAAGGATATAGTCATAAAATACAAAAAAAATATTCTTTCAAAGAATTAAAAAAAGATATCACCGCTAGATTAAATGCTATAGATAATAAATTACCAATAGAAGTGCGTTCAAAAAAGAGTAAGAAATAGAGCAATAAATCAAAAATATTTGACAATTTAAGTTCTGTTTTCTTTTGGAATAAATGAGAACGGAATACCAAAATAAAATCTCTTATTTTTTTGTTTTCTTTCTTTATACCAAGGTGTTTTAGAAACATAAATTATGTAATTAAATATTTCACTAAATGGTTCATCTGTATTAGTTTTCCACCATTTTTTGAATGTATCTGTTAAATTATCTTCTATGTTGATAATAGGAACAGTTCTATTAGCACCAGGAGATACATTCCTGTTTATATCATAATCACAAAATCCAAAATAATCTGTGGAACTATGAGAAGGATTACCTGTAAAATAAAATGATTTACAGGGATTAGGGTTCAATTCATAAACAAAGTTTTTATTTTTCTTTAATTTTTCACATCTAAAATAATATAAGATATTATTTCTTCCGTTTATTTCTTTATAATTTTCAATATTATTGAACTCACTAATAATATTTTCTTTTTGTTGAATGTTTTTGACATAAGACAAGATTATTTGTATCTTGTTTTTAACAGCACTACTATCTTTATCACCATTCAATACTTTCAGGTGAAACCTATCATTATATTGTAGTTTTTCATATAGTTCATCTTCTGTAATATTATTAGAAGAAATGATACTACATAATCTTTCTTTGAAATGTTCTTTTGTCTCTCCTTCAACAGACATTAATAAACTTTCACAGGGGACGGACCCCAAATATGTCTGCTTAAAAATCTTTTGAAAAGGTATGTAATCACTATCTTCCAAACATAGATACTCACTAAGTGAAACATCAACACCATCAACTTTTACTGTTTGTTGTGGTGTTCTTTTATTTTCAAATAATGGTAAATCACAATTTTTATTAGTGCGAGGAACTTGAAGAGATAAACAAATTAAATCTTGGGATACACCTTCAAATTCTGTTCCTTTTATGGAATGTATTTCTAAAAATAAACATTCGTTTCTTAAAAAGTTTTTGAAAGCAGTAAAAAACTTTGAATTATTCTTCAATAAACTTGTTGGCAAAATATAGTGAATTTCACCATCTACATTATTTTTCCTAATAATGTCAATAGTATGAAGGATAAAAAATACTGCTTCTTCTCTAATTCCTAAACATCCATATTTTTTGGTTAATCCAAGAACAAAATCTTTATGAGTAGATAGTGAATAAGCAGGTGTCCTATATGGTGGGTTCCCTATAAAAATCAACTTTTTATTTGTGGTTATGGTCCAATCATAAAAGTTTTTATTAAAAGTTTTTGTTGTTTCATTGTCATATTTTGTTGTGTATATCTCATCATCTAATTCTATACCAATCTTTTCATTTGGCAAATCCTTTATAGCATCTAAAAAATTACCTGACCCAAAAGAAGGTTCTACAATTATGGCATTAGTAAAGTCAATTCTATCTACTATTTCCTTACAAATATAAGGAGCAGTAAAGAACTGACCCAAGACAAACTTCTTATTTTGAATATTTTTTCTTTCCAGCATCCTTACTATCCCGCAATCAAATCATTAAATAAGAAATCCACATCATTTTTTGTTTTACACATTTACATCAATCAAGGCAATTGTAGTATTTTTTTTATGATTTATCAACAAAAATCATATAACAACGATGTTTGGGTAAATAAAAATAAAAAAAGACTTTACAAAATAAAAAAAGCGTGCTACTTTTTCTTCCATGGAAAAAGAAGTACAACATAATTTAAACACATTTGTGTTTTTCTCCTTTTATTACTTCGCCTGAGGGCGATGTACTTAATTTTTATTTTTATCATTATTTTTTTCGTGTTTTTTTATTTTTACTTTTTATAAAAGGAGTTATTTATTATGTCATTCACAATTATTCGTCCGCTTCCTTCTGTTCAGGAAGTTATGGAAATGTATCCTCTTTCAGAAGAAATGAAAGCCGTTAAAGCACAAAGAGATTTAGAGATTCGTCGTGTTTTTGAGGGTACGGATTCTCGAATGCTCGTTATTGTCGGTCCGTGTTCTGCCGATTATGAAAAATCGGTTTTGGAATATGTTTCAAAATTAGCCAAGTTACAAGAAAAAGTTTCAGAAAAACTGATACTTATTCCCAGAGTTTATACAAACAAACCCAGAACAAACGGTCTTGGTTATAAGGGAATGATGCATCAACCGGACCCTCATCAAAAACCGGATATCTCTGCCGGTTTGTTAGCACTTCGTCGTTTGCATTTAAAATGTTTTTCCGAAACGGGACTGAGTGCGGCTGATGAGATGCTCTATCCGGATGTTTTAGGATATGTAGATGATTTGCTCAGTTATATTGCTGTCGGAGCCCGCAGTGTTGAAGACCAAAAGCACAGGCTTGTCGCCAGTGGTATAGACGTTCCTGTCGGGATGAAAAATCCGACCGGTGGAGATTTAACTGTGATGTTTAATGCCATCTGTGCTGCTCAGAATGAACACGCATTTGCTTATACAAAACAGGAAGTTCATACCTCCGGCAATCCTTTAACACATGCTATTTTAAGAGGATATGCAACGAATGACGGAACATGTATGTCTAATTATCATTATGAAGATTTGATGCAGGTAAAAACTTTATATGAAAAGAATCCAACGCTTAAAAATCCGGCAGTTGTCGTTGATTTAAATCATGCTAACTCCGGTAAAAATTATAAGGAACAACCTCGGATTGCGCATAATGTAATGGAAAGTCGTATGGAAAATCCTGCTCTTAAAAAGTTGGTCAAAGGCCTGATGATAGAGAGTTATTTGGAAGAGGGAAAACAGGATTTGACTTCCGATATTTACGGTAAATCCATCACAGACGGTTGTTTGGGTTGGCAAGATACGGAACGTCTGATTTTGGAAGTTGCCGAAAACGTGTGATTTTTGTAAGGAGGACAAAAAGGGACGGAAAACATTTTCCGTCCCTTTTTTTTAATGGATTTTTTAAGCACTTTCCAAAAAGGCTTTTAAGAAAGCATTTCTTTCCGGTATCTGAGCACTCAGTTTTTGCGCTAAAATCACATTTTTATTACCGGACGAATAGAATTTTAATAACGGACCGAGCGGACTTAAATCCACATCCAAAATAACAGATTCATGCGTAACGGGACGACTGATGAGAATAGCATATTTTCTGTCATTAAACTCATTTCCTAAAATGAAGTTGAGTTCTCTCGGACTTAAATTCCAACTCTCATAATCTCGTGCAGAGGCCTGTGGATTTCGGAAGAAAATAACCGTTTGACATTGACCGCGAACGGCATCGCCAAGACCTTGTGCCTCCAAGAAGTTCGGTTGCTGGAACGCACACAGGAAGGCTTGTCTGCGTTTACGTCCTTCACGCAATCCGACAATAAAACTGTTTCTGAACATCGGGTGTTCAAGCATAGGTGCCGTTTCGTCAATCATAATCAATGACGGTGTTCCACGCATGGTCGCCATCGTGTGAATACGGTGCATAATATAACTGATAACGGCAGGGGCCAATGTTTTGTCATCAAAAATACGTGTAAAGTCAAAAGCCATATACTTATTGGCATTTAAATCCAGATTATCTTGTTCTGCGTTAAAAATTCGGCCGTATTGGTCATCGTCAATCCAACGTTTAAGTTGTCCTCGCATCAGAGAGTTCGGTGAAAAACAACTCTTGTAAAGATTCTTTAAAATACGTTCGTTCGGACGTAGGTATTCAAAAGCCGTCGTGATGGCTCGTGCAATTTCTTCGGATGATTTCGGGTCCTCACCACCGGTAATGTCCCTAAGCCATGTCTTTAAAAAAGCACGTGTGTCCGGCGTGTCCGGTGTTGCAAACGGGTTGAGCGTTGTTGCATCTTTTCCTCCTTCAAAACGAATGTAGGGGGCGTCTAAAGCATAAGCAAAAACACGGGCACCTAAACCTCTGTCAAAGAAATAAACATTCAAGTCGGGGATACGCATAGCCTGTCCGGCCAAGAATGAAAATAATGTTGTTTTACCTTGTCCGGTCGGTCCGATAAGGGCTGTATGCGCCACTGCATAGGCCGCATCCGTTACGTGAAATTGAAATGCATAGGCTGTTCCCGTAATCGTTCTGAAATAAGAAATAGGTCCTTCGCCCCAGTCAGAGTTCATATGTCCCTCTGTCGTACGTTCCAGTCCGATAGCCGCCGCAACAACACGTGACATATACATATATGTTCTCGGATAGATGTCGTAACTCGGAAATTGAGAGAAAAAGGCTGCCTGCGCTCCCCACCCCTCACGAACCGGCGTAATGTTATAGAAACGACAGATACGTTCTACCTCTTCCTGTCCAAAATTGATTTCTTCTTCCGAGTCGCCGAAAATATAGACTGTCATTGCGTAACGATTGAGCGTTTGTGCGTTGGCATCAGCCTGATCCAACATTTCCATGGCAGCAGCATATTGTGCCTGCACACTGCCGGACGGACTTAAAACGGCCGCCTGTCTTTTCTGTTGCATCAAAATGGCTGTGGCTTTAATAAAAGGAATCGGCTGAATGTTGTGGACAACATTCATTTCAACGTCAATAGAAAGAATATCGGCAATCATCTGTTCTTCCATAAAGTCGCCGGTTTTACGAATACCGATGGCAATACCGAGTTTCTCTCGCTGGCCGGACATATACCGAATAATGCCTTTATCTTTTGTAAAATGAATATAATCGGCCGTCAGCATAGAGTTTAAAACATCCTCTACTTCTTTTCCGATAACGGGTTTCGGACGGGAGAGCGGACTTGCTAATTTGGCAAACAGATAAAAAGGACTTTTGTCAACACTCGGATCGTCTCTTTTTTCGGAAATGAGGACAGGCTTATATTCCTCCAAAATCGCCGTCATGGCATTACAGGCCTGATCAAAATCCTGACGCGCATTCTTTCGGTCTTTAACGGATAAAATCAAGTAGTGTTTGTTTCTGTAAATACGGTGCAAGCCTTCCGTCCAAGCCTTGGAAACCTGTTTTAAAAAACTGTCTGTCTGTGTGTCGTACTCTTTTAAAGGTAAATACTCACGTGTCGTAATGATACGGGCAATGATTTCCCCCTCGGACATAGAGTCAACCCAACGTTGCCTTGCATCAAAAAGAACCTCTCGCTCTTCCGGCATCACAAGAGAAACATCTTTCCCCTTGATTTCATAAACACGGGCAATTGTCCCCTCTTTACAATGGATTGTATAGCCGTCTTCTTCCAGATAAGCAAACGGCAAAAAGTCGGCGACTCGGGTTTCTTTCGGTGCCGGTAAGATAATATGTCCGATTTTTGTGACAAATAAAGCCGTAAAGGCCATCGCCGATATAATACCCAGCAAAATAACAATAAGACTGGGCGAAGTGGCCGTGTTGACAATCATTGAGAGGATATTCGTTTCATCCATTTTTTTACATTCCTTTAAGAAGCGAGTTTCCGCCCCGGTTTTTTATAGATACTTTTATACCCGACAATAAAAGGTCCCTGCGATTGCATCATGCGGGACAGATGCGGTTCCTTAGCACCGGCAACAATCAGGAAAAGATGCATGCCGAAAATAGTGGAAACAACAAAAAGCGGATTGACGTTATAAATACCGATGAGGATAATCATAATCGGAGATTGCAGGGCAATATTTGCCAGAGCCGGCAAAAAAGGCGCCCAGAAAAGTTTAACGGGAGCAGCAACGGTTTTTAAAATCGGTTCGTTCATGTTTTTCTCCTTATTTATTATAGGATACCTTTTTTTAAAAGCAGACGCAAGTTTTTTTTCAGGAAAATAAAAAATCCCCCAAAAGCGAACTTTTGAGGGACTTTTTTCCAAAAAACAAAGTTTTTTAGTTAAGTACATCACCCGGTGCAGTATCAGCTTGAACAAAGTATTGGATGATCATACCGGCAACGGCCAAAATGACCAAGGCAACCAACAGAGAAACAAACCATTTCCAGTTGATTTTACCGAAGATGGCGCCAACGGCAATGGCAACGAGTGTGAAAGCACCTAAGACAAAGACAACTTGACGAACGCCGGAGAATGTATCAGATGCTTTACTGGATAATTCACCGAATACGTCTGCCTGAGCCGCATCAGCCCAGAAGCAAATGCCGACAACCAATGCAACAACGCACAGGTTTAAAGCGAATTTTAAAAATTTATTCATAGTATATACTCCTTATAAAATAATGTTAACATCATTAAAGACTCTTTCATTATAGCATACTTTTTTAAGAAATGTTTAATTTTTTTCAGAAAAATGTAAAAATAGATGCTTAATAAAGAAAAATAGGTGGTTGACGGATGTTTTCTTTTTTATTATAGTAGAAATAAAAAGGTAGGATTCAAAGATGAAACTTTTAACAAATATATGTTTTTTTTCTTTAATAACGGCTTTAAGCGTTCAGGCAAAAGCCAAGACAGTATGGTTAGATGAAAGCCAAATCCGTTCTGAGCGTATTCAGGTTGCCGTTGCCGAAAAGGAAAGTGAGCCAAAGGCGCTTGAGCCGGTTGAGGATACAATACCGGCAGAGGGAGATGCTGAAGAGGCCCCTGTTGATTTTTCTTTGACACCGGAGGAGATGGATTTAACCGAAGCGGCATCCACGATGCCTGTTCAAAAGGAAACGGTGGAGGACGAAAAGATTCCGACATTGACGGCTGAGGGTGGTTTTTTATTACCGACATATGTCTTACCGGAGGCACAGGAAGTAGAAGAAGTGGAACGAACGGCGCTTGTGGATGAAAAAAATCCGTGGCGTGAAACAGCTGTGTCAAATACGCAAACGAATATTCCGACCAAAACGGCAACTTTGAACAAGCCGACGGGGACGATGAAAAAAACAAACGCGCCTTTGAAGACGGTCGTAATTGAAGGAACCAAAGATTCTGTTCCGACGCATGCCAAAGAGGAAGTAGCGTTATTAAATACGTTATCTCAACAGTATCAAAATACGAATGAGTTACTTGCCAGTGCGACCGAAAAATTGCGGGCGCTTGAAAGAGAACAGGAAAGTTTGAAAAAAGCACAGGCTTTGCAACGAGTGGAGGAAGAAAAGAAGAAAAACAGAGGACCGCTCTTGTTGCCTCTTCCGGAGAAAAGAAAAGCCCCGCCACCTATGGAAGAACCGGATCCCGAACCGTATATGCCTCCTCGTCAGGTGACACAGAACGGGTATGTTGACCATGTTTTATCTGTGCTGGAACGGAAGGAAAGTGCGCCGGTTTATCATACGGAATCTGATGAAACGGTTTTAAAGTCCATACCGACGGAACTTAAAATCAGTTTTATGCCCGGCAATGCCGATTTATCATCACAATCGCTTAAATGGATACGGGCGTTTGCCTATCATCCCAAAAAGGCGGTGAATAATATTGTGGAGATACGTTTAAGTCCGAATAATTTGGAGTTGCAGTCTCGCCGATTCGCTTTGATAAAAGGGGCATTGGAAAGCAGTGGTCTGAACCCCAGACAAATACAGTTTGTTCTGACGGACAGGAATTCGGATACGATTGTTCTTCGTTCCGTTGCATTGCCCGAAGACAGTGAGGTTCTTTACAGAAAAGGAAAAGACGGCAAAATGGCGTCTCAAATAATTCAGAAATGGTAAAGGATGTATACGAATTGTTAATATTTGTCTTTTATAAATAGGATATGGACATATGTCTGCGTACGTTAAAATTTTAGTGTTGGAGAAGCTTCTATGAGAAATACCGTTCACAAAATATGTAAAACAACAGTTTTTGGTCTGACGATGGCTTTGTCGGGCTGTTATTTGAATGACAACAGAACACCGCCTGCGGGGTACGTCAATCCGTATCAAACACCGCCGATGCAACAACAGGCGGAAATGCCATACGTTGCCGATACACAAGAGACAATGCTTTATGAACGGACGACACCTCCGGCACAGGGGATTTCTCAGGCGAATCCGAATTTTGCTTCTCCGCTTGCGGGAAATGCGCCTGTGGCGGCATCTTCGCATACAAAGACAACAGCACGCAGTTTAAGTATTGAATTGGCAGAAGTTGAAGAGGCCAAGACAAAACTTCAAGAACAGATTCAAAGTTTGGAAGAACAACAAAAAGCCTTGGAGGAACGCAAGGAAAAAGTTGAGAAGAAAATGGCCGTTGAGGAAGAGACGAACGGCGTTAAAGACTGGGTTGCTTCCGAGGGAGCAACGCTCCGTGGGTTGCTGACACAATGGGCAGACGAGTCCGGGTGGCGTTTGATTTGGAATATGGACCGAGATTATACGCTTTCTGCCGGTGCGACGTTCCGTGGACGTTTCACGGATGTGAGTGCGGCGCTTCTTCGTTCTTTTGCACGTGCCGTTCCGGCGCCGAAAGGTGTCTTTTATAAGGGAAACAAAGTCTTAGTCATCAGTACAAGGGAGGACGAGAATGCAGAATAAAATGAAAACGCTTTTAGTCGGTTTTGTTGCCGGTATGACATTGCTTTCCGGTTGTATGAATCATGTTCAGGAAACGGAAGACCAGATTGATATGGTTTTTGATGAGGCGACTGCTTTGGCAGAAAAGGCAAGAATTCCGTATACGCCTGAGCCGATTGATACCGTGACAAGTAAGGATGATATTTGGCTCGGACAGGAAAGTTTTAAAATCGTTGGCGGAGAACCTTTGCCGGTGTGGATGAATGCGTCGGATGCTTTGACTTTTTCTACAAACGAACCGGTGGATTTAGTGACTTTGGTTGACCAACTCAGAGAGTTGACGGGTCTTCGTTTTTCTTTGGAAGAACTTCGTGCCGATGAAGAATTGCCTGAGGATACAATCAGCGTCAATTATGAGGGGAGTTTAGAGGGATTATTGGATTTAATTTCTCATAAATACGGTATTTGGTGGCGTCATAGAAAAGGGGAAATTGCTTTTTATAAAAAGGAAACCCGTATTTTCACGGTTTATGCTCTTCCGACAACAAACTCAATGTCTGCGTCATTGTCTTCGGGTAAAGAGGAAAGTGATGGAAGCGTTTCTTTGGAAACGTCTGCGGATTTGGCTATTTGGGATCATATAGAAAGCGGTTTAACGCAAATTGTCGGAGACGGAGAACTGGTTATCAGTCCTCCGACAGGGACGGTAACGGTGACTGCACCTCCGTTTGTTATTCAAAAAGTAGCACGTTATATTCAGGATATGAACGAAAAGATGAGCCGTCAGGTCGCTATCTCCGTTAAAGTTTTGAATGTGACATTGGAACATTCCGACCAATACGGGTTGAATTTGGGAGCCGTGTTCAGTTCCGGCAGTATTACAAGTACGTTTGCAGGACCTTTTGCACCGACAGGAGCCTCTGGTATGTTGACAATGACGTTACTTGATTCTAAATGGAAAGATTCTACCAGTATTATTCAAGCAATTTCCACACAGGGAAAAACGTCTGTCGTCACAAATACGAGCGTAACCACTTTGAATAATAAGGTCGCACCGGTTCAGGTCGTGACAACACAGCATTACGTCAAAGAAACAACAATTGAAAATTCCAATTATGATTCCGGTTCATCCTCGGTTGAGTTGGATACGGATGAGATATCTTACGGTTTTACGATGGAAATTTTACCGAGAATTTTGGATAACGGTCGGTTGTTGCTTTTGTTCACAATGACGCTGAAAGATTTGTTGGATTTGAAAACATTTTCATCTGCCGGTCAGGAATTAGGCGGTAATAATAACAACAACAATAATAATAACAATAATGGAGGCGAGGAAGATTCAAGCGAAACATCTGTCGTTCAATTGCCGACATTACAGACACGTGCATTTGTTCAGGAAATCGCAATGCGTTCCGGTTCAACATTGATATTGACGGGTTTTGAAACAATAACGGATAAAACGGATCAGTCCGGTGTCGGTCGTCCACGTGTTTCTTTGCTTGGTGGAAAGGCGTATGCGGATCAATCCCGTAATGTGTTAGTGATATTGTTGACGCCTGAGATTTTGGTATCTCCGTTATCTCCGGAAACACGGATGGAAAACTTCTAAGAAAAAAGGAGTAAGACTGTGGCTGATGATAAAATGGATAGACCTCCTCTTTTTACAGTCCCGCCTCCGGCGACGAGTGAGGGTAGTGTGTTCCCGTTTTCTGCGAATGCAGGAAGTACGGGAGGAAGTTTTGCCCCGCCACAGGATACGTCTTCGGAACAGGATGCCGGAGCATCTCCCTTTTCCTTTAATATAGAACCTCCTTCTTTTGCGGGTGGAAGTGACAATAATGTTCCTTCTTTCGGGGAAAATGATGCCGGCGCATCGCCGTTTGGAAGTGGAAACGATTCATCAGAGGGAGCATCCCCTTTTGGTATCTCTTCACAAGAGGAGGCGGGGGCGTCTCCGTTTGGTAATCCTGTAAGTTCTGAGGGGGATTCTCCTTTTGGGTCGTCTGCCGGGGATTCACCGTTTGAGAATCAAGAGAAACAAGAAGATTTGCCTTCTCCGTTTTCCGTTCCTGTGGAAAGAACGGAGACTTTGACACCGATGTCAATGCCGATTGCAGACGGGATGGCTGAAAGTTTGCTTGAAAACAAGTCGGTGATTCGTTTGGGAAAAACAGATTTTGCCGTCGGTCTTTTTTGGCAACCGCTTCAAGATGTAGATGATGCGATTCCTGAGATACGGGAAACAATGGATGCGGAAGTCGGTTCTGACTTGTATTGTATTCACTATGGGAAAGTACCACAATACGGTATCGGAAAAAAATCCAAAGGGCATGAAGAGGGACAGGTTGTCGGTGCCGTTTCGTTGCTGGATGCGTTGTCTGACAGGTCTTCTTTTGTTGCAGTCTTCCACGTGGATGAGGGATGGTGGTTTGTTGCAGCCCGAAATGACTTGATATTACCGGAAGAAGATGTTCTTTATCAAACAGAACAGGAAGCAAAAGATGCGTTCTTTTCCATGCTTGCCGTTCCCGATTGGGGTTATAAAATAGCGCCCTCATCGTGGAATGTGGACGATACGGAAGAAATGGAACTGGAAGCCTTGTTGCGTAACACAATACAGGTTAAACTCGTCAGTTTGAGTGCCGTTCGTGGGACGAAGGTATTGTTGGGGATTGCGCTCGGTATTTTGGTTGTCGTCAGTTTAATTGTCTATTTTGTGATTGTTCTTTTAAACAGAGCGGCACGTGGACCGTCAAAGGTTGAGCCGGTTGTTCCTCGTGTACCGATGCGAGCAATGGAGCCTGTACAGGAGCCTGAAAAACCGTGGGAAAAATTAGTTGAAATTAAACCTTTTGTTGAGAAGTGTTGGAATAATGCTTATCAGTTGAAGTCTATGACTGTTCCGGGCTGGGGGTTAAATGAAATTGTCTGTACACCGGAGGGAATTGTAACCGGATGGACAAAGACCTGGCAACAAGGGGGAAGATTGGCGTGGTTGCAATCTGCCTATGATCAGTATAAATTCAAAAATATTCAGATGTCTATCAATGAGACGGGAACATCAGCATCTGCCGTAATTAAGTTTGACGAATTGCCGAAGTCAGCGTCTAATCCGATGTGGTCATTGGCACGTCTGCGTCGTGAATTTACAGATATTTCACAGGCACTCAATATGCGTATCGGCCTTGTGCCACAAGAAATAACGGTCAGTGTTCCCGCACCGCAAGGGGCTCAGGGGACACCGGAAGGACAGCCGACGGTTAAGAAATATCGCTATTTGGCGTTTTCGTTCACGTCGTCATTTGATCCACCGTTCTGGATTTCATTTTTTGACAAGTTTACAGCCGTAGAGTTGGTTAAGATTAAATATAATCCGAGATCCAATTCATCTTTAAGTTCTAACTGGAGTTATGAGGGACGTATCTATGAAAAATAACATCTTTTTGACACTTACAGCCGTATCAGCCTTATTATTGGGGACTGCTGTTCATGCACAGGAAGCACCTGCACCGGCTTCCGGAGAAATACTTATCTTTGATAAGACGGAAAAAGAGGTTGTGGATTTCCCGCAACGTTCTTCTTTGGGTGAAGTCAGAGAGGCTGCTCTCCCGAGTTTGAGCGAGAGTGTTATTAAGGATCCGTCGCCGATGGAAACGATTGTTTCTAAAAAAGCCCCCCCTTCCGAACAGTTGCTCGGTCGTATTACCAGTGAGGTGTTCCATGAAATGGCTGACTTGGAACGTGGTAATGTTTTTCTTAAATTACAGGCTCAGCGTGAACAATTAAAAAATGATTTGGAAAAGTTAAAAGCGCAGTATCGTCAGGCACGTTTGGATGAAATTGAAAAACGGGAGAACGTGATTCGTTCTCGTGTTGTTTGGATGCAGGAACAGGAACGTTTGCGTCAGGAGATTTTGGAAAAGAAACTCAAACTTGAAATGTTGGAGCAGGAAAAAGAAGAAGCCGAACTCAGAAAAGAGGAGTTATTGCTCAGCATAGAGCAGAAAAAAGCCGCTGCTATGGAAGAACAAATGGAAGAAGATGGCGTTGCTGTTGAAGAAGAAGTCGTGGTTTCCGGTTTCCCGAAATTGACGATTATGGATATCAAGGGCTTAAAAGGAAAGAGAACGGCTCGTGTTTATGATGAAGAAGGAAAAGTTATTACACTTAAAGTCGGAGATTTCCTGCCGTCAGGACATGTTGTACGTTCTATCGGTAAAAACGAGATTGTTTTCTTTGGTAAGGGGAAAGAAGAAGTTCTGAGTATTACACAAAAAGTTGAAACAACTGATGAAGAATCTGTTGTAACGGTAGAATAGGGCTTTTAAAAGGGGAGAGTATTATGGCGCTTGCCGACGCAAGAAACACATCACAAACAGCCGGAAAAGGATTTGGTGCCGTTCCCGCGGAGACGGCGCAACATAAACAAATGACCTCCTCTCCGGATTTTGTGGCATCGTTGTTTGCCGGTGGCAATGAATGTATTACGGCCCCCGGAAGTTCCTTATCCGTTCGTGAGGAAACACGGTTGTTGTTGGCCCTTTTTTCAAACGGTCGTTTTTTTTTTGCAGAAACCTATAAGCACGACGGACGTGTTCTGTCGTTTCAGGGTTTGGCTCAGAAAAGGAATATCAAAATTTCTGCGCCCGAATGTGTTTCTATGGGTGTCATCAGCGAGATATACGAGTACGCTTCTAAAAAAGAAGATGCCCCTGTGCCGGTAGCACAAACAAAAACAAAAGGGGGCGATGACGGTTCGGGTGATGACCTCATCAAGATGCAGAAAGACTACATTACCGTCATAACGGCGGCTGCAAAGATGAAAGTGTCTGATATTCATATCGTTGTGGCAGAACATACGACGATTTTATTCCGTGTGAACGGTATGTTACAGCCGATGATGGAGTACAATAACGAATGGGGCGAATCATTTGTGCGTGCTGCATTTGCATCATCGGATATTTCTGATGCAAACTATGCGCAAAATGAATATCAATCGGCACAGAAACTCGGTAAAACACCGCTGAGAGGGTCTAAGGGACGCCTGATGCTTCCGCCGGAAGTGCTTGCTATTCGTTTACAGTTTAACCCGATTGCGTTTGGTACACGCTATGTGGTTATGCGTTTGCTGTATGCTGACAGTACGGGGCAAGGAGCCGCCGATGATCCGGCAAGTAATTTGAAAGCGCTCGGTTTTAATGACAGAGAAAATGAACTTTTCTATCGTTTAAGGGCTATGCCGATCGGGATTGTTTTTGTGTCGGGACCGACGGGTAGCGGTAAGAGTACGACATTACAGCGAAATATGATAAATTTGCTGAAAGAACGTAACTATGAAATCAACCTGATTACAGTGGAAGACCCGCCTGAATATCCTATTCCCGGCGCAAGACAGATGCCTGTGACGAACGCCGGCGTGGAAGAACTTAAAGAGCGTGAGTTTACAAAGGCGTTAGCGGCGGCCCTTCGTTCTGACCCTGATATGTTGATGATTGGTGAAATTCGTACGCTTTCTGCGGCAGACCTTGCTTTCCGAGGCGCTTTGTCCGGTCACGGTGTGTGGACAACCGTTCACGCCAACAGTGCTCCGGCAACTCTTGTGCGTTTAAAAGATATGGGCGTGGATGACTATAAGTTAGAGGATCCGAGTTTGGTACGTGGTTTAATGGCTCAGCGTTTGTTCAGAACACTTTGCCCGCATTGTCGGATACCCGCAAAAGAACACCTGAACGATCCGGCAGTCGGACGGTTGAAAAAGGCGTTAGGTGATTTCGGGTTGGAAAATGCTTATTTGCGCCGAGAGGGTGGTTGTCCTCATTGTAATTATCGAGGCATTGTCGGTCGTACGGTTATTGGCGAATTCGTGTTGCCTGATGCGACATTCTTGACGCTGATGCTCAAAGGTGAAACAAGAAAAGCCATTGACTATTGGACAGGTGATTTAGGGGGAAGAACATTGAAAGATAACGCTATTTCCCGTATGCTTGCCGGATTGATTGATATTGAAGAGGTTGAACGTTGGACAGGCCTTTTGGATGAAAAAGCTGTCTACTGACGGAGGGAAAAGTGGTAAATTTAAAGCAGAAAGAACATCGTAAAAAGAAACTGACATTTAATAACATTGAGTTGTTTTATGCGCAGACACTCTTGAAGTGGAATATGAAGGCTCGTCTGCGTGTTTATCGGAAACTGGCCTCATTGATTAGAAACCGTTTCTCATTGATGGATGCTTTGGAACGTTTGTATGATATTGCTTCCGATAACGGCAAAAATACACATGAGGTTCTGGCAATCGCTATTGCACATTGGATGCGATCTCTTCAAAACGGTGAAAGTTTTTCCGTGGCATTACGGGGCTGGGCTCCGCAAGGCGAATTGTTGATGCTTTCTGTCGGCGATGTGGCAAATTTGGATGAGGCACTTGAAAACCTGATTATTGTTGTTGAGGGCGTCAAACGAATGAAAGAGCCTATTGTTGGTGCTTTAGCCTATCCTGCATTCCTGATGTTGATGGTGATTTTGATTGTTTGGGCAGTGGGTGCTTACATGGTTCCGCCGATGGTGGAGGCCGTTCCTGATTTGAATTGGCGGGGACAGGCAAGAAGTTTGGTAGACTTATCGTACTGGGTGCAGGAAAATACATTCTTCCTGTTCAGTTTATTACCGATTATTTTCTCATTTATTGCCTTTACATTACCGAGGTGGAAAGGAAAAGTGCGTGTTAAATTTGATAACTTCCCGCCATGGTCATTGCACCGTATTTTAACGGGTGTGTCGTGGCTTATGAGTTTGTCGGCGTTGGTGAAAGCCGGTACGCCGGTGTCACAAGCCCTTCGTTCTTTGCGTGCGGATGCTTCGCCTTATTTGTTGACACGAATTGATAAAGCGCTTGTGTTTGTCAGTAACGGTGATAACTTGGGTGATGCACTGGCAAAGGCTGAAACGAACTTTCCGGATAAGGAAGTTGTCGGCGATTTGCAGATTTATGCCGAATTGGATAACTTCTCTGCGGCATTGGATCAGATGTCAAATGAGTGGCTGGAAGAAAGTATCCGAACGATTGAGCAGAAAGCGGCCGTATTGAACTCCATCGCAATTTTGATTATTGCATTGGTTGTGGCATGGGTTGTTATGGGTACATTCTCTATGCAGGACCAGTTGGTCTCCGGCATGGGATAGTTCGCAAACTGATTAAAGGGCGCTCTCGTGAAATCAGAGCGCTTTTTGTTTGACAAAGGTAAAGAAAAAGAGTAAAGTGGAAAAATCTGAAACTCCGAAACTGCGTTTAGGGTGGATGAGGGGTTAAAGAAAAATGAAAAAGAAAGGAAATAAAAAAATGGAAAAAGGCGTAACAACTATAAGTAGAAATCCTCGCAAACCCGCAGAAA
>JAFQJY010000139.1 GCA_017414845.1 Alphaproteobacteria bacterium
ATGGCTGAGGTTAAGAAAATTGAGCAAATTGCCTCACCGAATGAAACTTTGATTGTTGTTGACAGTATGGTCGGACAGGACGCCGTAACGGTGGCTCAGGCGTTTGGTGAAACCTTAAAACTGACGGGTGTTATTTTGACACGGGTAGATGGTGATTCAAGAGGCGGTGCTGCTCTTTCACTCCGTCAGACAACAGGTTGCCCGATAAAGTTTTTAGGTGTTGGCGAAAAAACAGATGCTTTAGAAGTTTTTGATGCCAAACGTGTCGCTGACAGAATTTTGGGGATGGGAGATGTTGTCGGTCTTGTTGAAACGGCTCTTGAAAAAGTCAATAAAGAAGAGGCTGAAGCACAGGCAATGCGTATGCTTCAAGGTCGTTTTAATCTTAATGATATGTTGGCACAATTGCGTCAGATGCAGAGTTTGGGTGATATTAAAAGTATTGCTTTAATGATACCGGGAATGAGTAAGTTCAGAGACAAGATAGAACAGTCCGGTTTAGATAATTCATTTTTAAAAAGACAAGAAGCCATCATCTTGTCTATGACACCTTATGAGCGGAAAGTTCCGGATGTTTTAAAGGCATCAAGGAAATTGCGTATAGCTAAAGGTGCCGGTGTTACTGTCAATGAGGTGAACAAACTTCTGAAACAGTACGAACAGATGGCAACGGTTATGAAAAAGTTCAAAAAGATGGGTCCGTTAGGCGCTATTTCAATGATGAAAAAGATGTCATCAATGATGAAGAACGGCGGGCTCGACTTAATGAAGAGCGGCGGGATACCGCCATATTTTAACAAAAACGAATGAAAGGAAAGTAAATGTCAGTTCGTATCAGATTAGCCCGTGGCGGTTCTAAGAAACGCCCTTTCCACAAGATTGTTGTGGCAGATAAGCGTGCTCCCCGTGACGGTCGTTTTATTGAAGAATTAGGATACTATAATCCGTTGGTTGCGCATGATCATCCGGAACACTTGAAAGTCAATGTTGAACGTGCTCAGGAATGGATTGCCAAAGGTGCAGAGGTAACAGATCGTCTGCAACGTTTGTTTGGTGCTGTCGGTATCATGGAAGCCCGTGTTGTCCCGACAAATGAACAACAGCCGAAAAAATCTGCTTTGAAAGCAAAGGCTTTGGAACGTTTGAAAGAACAGGAAGAAAAAGAAGCCGCTAGACGTGAAGCTGAAGAGGCTGCTAAGCGTGAGGCTGAAGAGGCTTCCAGAGCCGCCGAAGAAGCCGCTAAGGCCGAAGCCGAGGCTGCTCCTGCTGAGGAAGCACAGGCATAAGGATAAGAGCGATGACTGCCGATTTAGTAGAAGTTGGACAACTGACAGCGCCTCATGGTATCAGAGGACGTTTACGCTTTCACCCGACGGTGGAAGATATTACGCCGTTGTCAGGTAATGTGTCTTTCTTTGATAAATTCGGTAAGCCGGTTAAAATGACGCTCGTAAAGACATCCTGTCGTCCATTACTCGTTCAAGTAGAGGGAATAGACACACGGACAAAAGCCGAAACGATGAGAGGAACACGTATTTTTGTTGAAAGAAGTGTTTTCCCGGATTTAGGTTCGGATGTGTTTTATTTCTTTGAGTTAAAAGGAATGTGTGTGAAAACGGTTGATGATGTGGATTTCGGTGTTGTTGTGTCTGTGGCAAATTTCGGAGCATCAGATGTGTTGGAGATAGAAAAGATTGACGGTACACGTAAGGATTATGCGTTTATAGAAAGCGTTTTTCCTAAGGTGGATAAAAAAGCCGGCATCTTATATATTCAGGAACCTTTAGAAGTGGAGACAAGACCATGAAAGTCAATGTGTTGACACTTTTTCCTGAAATGTTCCCCGGATTTTTGGGAAGTTCTCTTGCAGGGCGTGCTATGGAAAAAGGCTTATGGACACTGAATGTGACGAATATTCGTGATTTTGCCGAAGATGTGCATAAAACCGTAGATGACGTTCCTTTTGGCGGTGGCGCAGGAATGGTAATGAAAGTAGACGTTTTGGACAGGGCTTTGGCTTCTGTTTATAAAGACGGACCTCTTTATTATATGTCTCCCCGTGGAAAAACTTTAACGCAGAAAAAAGTCGTTGAGTTGGCAGAGGTGCCTGAAATGACAATTATTTGTGGTCGGTTTGAGGGAATTGATGAGCGTATTTTTGATTTGTATCCGATTGAAGAGATGAGTATAGGAGATTTTGTCCTTTCGGGTGGAGAACCTGCGGCTTTGACGATGTTGGATGCCATACTTCGGTATCTGCCGTCTGTCATGGGCAACAGAGAGTCACTTTCGGAGGAAAGTTTTTCTAACGGTCTTTTGGAATATCCGCAATACACACGTCCGCAAGAATATCGTGGACAAACGGTTCCGGATGTGTTATTATCGGGACATCATCAAAATGTCATGAACTGGCGTAAGGCTCAGTCTGAAATGTTGACAGAACAAAGACGACCTGATTTATGGAAAGTTTATCAGGAGTCAGAAAAAAAGGAAGGTTTAAAATGAACATTATTGAACAAAAAGAAAAAGAACAAATGGAAAAGTTAGCAAAAGATATCCCCGCTTTCAAAGCCGGTGATACATTGCGTGTTTCCTGTAAAATTAAAGAAGGCGACAGAGAAAGACTTCAAGTTTTTGAAGGCGTCTGTATCGCTCGTAAAAACGACGGTTTAAATTCTACTTTTACCGTTCGTAAGATTTCTTTCGGTGAAGGTGTGGAACGTGTATTCCCGCTTTATTCTCCTCTCGTTGCAAAGATTGAAAACGTTCGCTCCGGTAAGGTTCGTCGTTCAAAAATCTACTATTTGCGTCAACTGTTCGGTAAGAAGGCAAGAATTGCCGAAGATAAGACTGCAACTGCCACAACGACAGAGGCAAAATAAGAAAAGGGTTCGGCTCCCTTCCTTTAAAGGGAGCCTGATTAAAACAGGGAAAGGGAAGAAAAATGCAAAAAGGTATGACAACAATGGAATTGCTTCGCTTGGTTGCGTTTGCAGGAGTTCTTTTTATTATTGTATTGATAGGACTGCCGTATCTTTTTACAAAATATCATTCCGGTCAGATTTTAACGGCAGTTTATGACAGAGCACAGGAAGTACGTCGTAATCCGTCATTGAAAACACAGCAAATGCAAAATACAATTACGGCATTTTCGCTTTCAAAGAAAGTCGGGCAGTGGTTTTTTGAGCAAAATCCGGCTGGAAACGGTTTTTCAATACAGGTTCGCCCTGTATCTCAAATGATTTGTAATTATATAGTAGCATCTCCGTTAAAGGCGGATAGTCTTCATGTCAACGGTGTTCCGTATAAAAAGGGAACGGAAACATGTACTAAGAGCGATGAGAATGTGATGGTTTTCTTTTTTGATGTGACCGGTTCATCTAATAGACGCCGTTAAAATAAAACGAAGCGCTCTGATTTCTCAGAGCGCTTTTTGTTTGACAAAAGGCAGAGGGAAGAGTATAGTGGAGAAAATCTGAGATTCCGAATCGGAGGAAAGGGAGAAAGAGGAATTAAAGAAAAAACGAAAAAGAAAGGAATAAAAAAATGGAAAAAGGCGTAACAACTATAAGTAGAAATCCTCGCAAACCCGCAGAAA
>JAFQJY010000140.1 GCA_017414845.1 Alphaproteobacteria bacterium
GAAAAACGTCTCTGTCTCAGGCAAATTGAGTTGAAACAATCCCTTATCATGTACTTTTTCCATTTCGGAAAGCAACGAACCGTCTGCCGACAACACCTCCACTTTCCACGCCTGAGGTTGAAACGTTCTGATAAACAGACCTTTTTCGCCTCGGTGCATTCCCAAAACCGAAAAAACATCGCCATAGCCCGAAGATACCACTGCTTCGGTCATATCATGATTTAATGTATTCATAGTGACCTCTCATGTCTAAATGGTTCCGGATGGATAAAAGTTTCTGCATTCGGAAGTATTTTTTTGATTTTCTTTTCAAGTTCCGTACAAACAGTATGCGTTTCAACCAAAGATAAGGTACTTTTTAACTGAACCTCAAACTGAACAAACTGATGAGAACCGGTATTTCTTGTCCTCAAATCCCCAAGCCCTTTAACTTTCGGATGTTTTAAAACGGCTTTTCTGATATCAGAGCGTATTTTTTTCGGCAATTCTGCATCCATTAAAATTTCAAGTGCGGCGACTAAAACCTTAAACGAAACAAAGAACAGGTAAAATGCAACCCCGACGGCAAACAACACATCTACATATACCCATTCAAGCACATAGGAGAAAAACATAGATACAATAACACCGACATTCATCAGAATATCACCCGTATAGTGTGCATTATCAGCATAAATAGAAAGCGAATTTGTTTTTCGGATAACATAGCGCTGATACCAAACTAAACATAGTGTCATCATAATAGAAGCACACATAACCCAAAAACCGACATCAAAATTCGTCAAAACCTGCGGATTGACGAAGTGAGAATAGGCCTCATACAAAAGGCAACCACCCGAGACGGCAATAATAATACTTTGGACCAAACTACCCAACGCCTCTGCTTTCCCATGCCCGAAACGGTGATTTTTATCGGCCGGTATCAGTGCCTGATATACAGCAATAAAATTGACCAAAGAGGCACCCAAGTCCAGCACAGAATCCATAAAACTGGACAGGATAGCCAGTGAATTTGTCATTCTAAAAGAAACACATTTGACGATAATCAGGCTCAGCGCTGTAGCAATAGACAGAAAACTGGCAGACTTCATCAAGATATTATTTGTCATACGTATTTTCATCATTTGGACGAGTTTATACTTTTTTTTCAAAAAAAGCCATAGATTTTTTCAAACTTTGTGCTTATATATGAATATATGTGAAAAAAGGACGGAAATTTATGACGAATTTATACAGTGTTTTAGGCATATCCAAAAATGCTACGGCATCTGAGATTAAGAAGGCTTATCACAAAATAGCCCGAACCAGTCATCCGGATGTTGCAAAAAACGATCCCAAAGCCGCCAATAAATTTAAAGAAGCAACAGCGGCCTATGAAATTCTCTCTGATGCAACAAAAAGAAAGCAATACGACGCCGGAGAGATTGACGAACAAGGAAAACCCAAAGCCCCGTTTGGATTCGGCGGACAAGGATTCGGTAACGGTTTTAATCCGAACGGTTCACATCAGTTTTATACAAACATGAACGGCGGACAAGGATTCGGCGGTTTTGACTTTGCGGATATTTTTGGTGGTGGTGGTTTTTCGGATATTTTCAGTCAAATGCGAGGAGGAAACAGACACCCCCGTTCAGAAGCCGAATATGGCGAATACGCCGGATACGGTAAACAAAATGTATCCTACCAACTAACGATTCCTTTTATTCTTTCAGCAACGGGAGGAGAAACATCCGTTCGTCTTAACAATGGAAAAAATATGAAAGTCAAAATCCCTGCCGGCATTCACGAGGGCGCCAGCCTACGCCTTAAAGGACAGGGAGAAAACGGTGGAGATGCTCTGATAAAAATTCATATTGAAGCGCATTCTCTCTTTACACGAGATGAAGACAACATTCATTTAAATCTGCCGATTACACTTAAAGAGGCTGTTTTGGGGGCAAAAGTGACTATTCCGACATTGACGGGCAAAGTTGCATTGACAATCCCGCCGAATACCAGTTCGGGTAAGATTTTAAGACTCGCCGGAAAAGGTGTTACGGGAAAGGGAGATTTGCTTGTAAAAATAGAGATAATTCTTCCTGACGAACCGGATGAAACATTGACCGAGTTCATAAGAAACTGGAAACCCAAATCCCAAGAAATCCGAAAAGAGTTTTAAACTTTCAAGAAAAGCTCTCTTTTGTGATAAAAAAAAGAGAAAACAACAAAGACCGTCAGAATCGGTGTAAACAGAACAAACCTTCTACCCCTATCACCACTATGGAACAGTTTTAGAAGTTTACCCCCCTATTCAGCTGTACACTCCCACATACTAGAACTTTTACACGGGTCTCCTTTATCTGCTGAACTACACCAATAGATTGTACCCATTGGTGCACTATCTTCACTAATACACTGGCTTGGACTAACATGCTTTGTAGTGTTAGTCCACTTTAGGTCATCAGAGTAAGTAACTGTAGAAAAATCACTACCACAATAATAGCCATTGTTATTTAATATTCGTGCGTTTGAGGTTGTTTCATAACGTTCCATACTGTAAATCTCCCCATCCCAAACTTCATAGTATTCACCGTATCCCTCTGTAAAAGTAGCACAACAACTGCCATTAACGGCTCCCACAACAGTGTACCCTGCTTCCTTATAATAATCCCTCACCCCATCTCCCTCTGCCTCTTCATATCTGGTATACCCGTCTTCTTTCACCTCACAACAGACCTCACCGCAAGCGCCGATGTTATCAAGATAGTTTTTGACAAGTTTTTGTCCTGCAGGGCATGATGTATCACTCTCACACTTACAGATTTCACATCCGTCGGAGGCAATCATTGTTTCTCCATTCGGACACTTAGATTTATCTATAATATCACAGCATGTTGTTCCGTTTTTACATTCCTGTCCTTCATTACAACATGTGTCCCCACAAACTGTTGTACCGGCTTTACACACACATGTCCCACCACTACAGGTTTCATTTTCCCCGCAACACTTATCTCCGCACTTCGTTTCATTCAAACCGCAGGTACATTCGTTATTAAAACAGTGCTGACCATCAGGACATTTGTCTTCACACGTTCTTGTATCCATATTACATTTCAGGCAATCGGAGGCGCAATCCGAATCCTCATCACACTGAGCACAACTTTTTCCATCAGAACTACACGCATTCGCACAACACTTCCCGTCACAACACGTCCCTCCATTCGCACAATCGGAATCAGCTCGGGATTCGGCGCACGTCACATTATCAGACAAACATCCGTGTTCACAGCAATTCGTCCCACAGGTCTTACTTGCCTCACAACAGCCTGTGTTGTTGGTATTACAGGCATCACAGCACTTCTGCGCACTACTCGGACCACAGACAACCTTTCCTGTCGGACAACACTCTCTATCTGTCTTTTCTCCATCTTTTACATAACAGCCCACTCCATCCGTAAAACTATCTGAATAGCTACCAGCTAAATAACATGTGCCTAAACACTTTGAAGTAACTGAGTTATAACCATTACAAGCAACATAATTTCCATTACCATCACGATATGGTTCTCCGGTTCCACTCCATTCATCCTTACAATCTCCGCAGTTTGCCTCATCTTTAACACAGGAGGAGGAGGAGGAATCACATTTTTCACAATTCGTCGCTTTACACGCCGTTATGCATTGTCCACCACAACATTCCTGTCCTGCCGTACATAATGATACGGTTGAACATTTATCCTCTGACAGTTTCTCACACGGTTTCGGCGTCGGGGGTACTTTACATTCGCCGTCACATTCTACTTTCCCCTCAGGGCATTCGCACTCACACGTCTCTGGGTTCCTCTGTTTCCCTCCCTCACACTTACTCAATATCTCTCC
>JAFQJY010000141.1 GCA_017414845.1 Alphaproteobacteria bacterium
CCTCATCCAAGGCTCGTGTCAGTCTTAGCGTATCGGCAAACGGCTGTTTGGCAACACTCAATAAAACGCCTTTTTCTCCATTGATACCTGCTTCTCCTCGTTTCAATCTTTCCGGTGCTATTTTTACTTCTGCGACATCTTTTAACAAAATAGGGAAAGCCCCCTGCCCCTGACGAATGACTACTTTTTCCAAATCACTCACCGTCTCGGGACGTCCTTCTACACGAACTAATTTCTCCGTATAAGTTGTTTTCAAAAAACCACCGGCACCATTTGAGCCTTTATTTTCCAAAGCCTCTTTTACATCCGAAAAAGAAATACCGAGTGTTTGCATCTTAAGCGTATCCAATACAATATGATACTGTTTTTCATCTCCTCCAATCACATTGACGGAAGCAACGCCGGGAACCCCCAAGAGTCTTTTTCGGACAACCTGTTCCGCCACTCCCCTGAGTTCCATAGGGGAAACTTCCTCCTCTCCGGAAAGCCCGACCAACATCACTTCTCCCATAATGGATGATACAGGTGCCAGTTGAGGAAAAATCCCTTCAGGCAATTCCACACTGCTCATTCTTTCAAAAACAGTCTGACGGGCCTGCATTAAATCAACATCCCAATCAAATTCTGCTTTTAAAACACCGTATCCGACTGCAGCATTAGATGAAAGACGAGATAATCCGTAAGACCCGCTGATGCTGTTTTCAAGAGGTATCAAAACCAATTGTTCTACCTCGGCAGGTGCCAATCCTCCCGATTCAACCAAGACTGAAACCGTCGGTTTATTCAAATCAGGGAAAACGTCTATCCTCATTTTCCGAAGTTCATAAAAACCGACGATAAAAATCCCTAGAAAAAAAGCAATTATCAGCAAGCGATATCTTAAAGAAAAGGCTATCAGTTTATCAAACATTTTAATATTCTCCGTACTCATGTTCCGAATGTTTTTCACCTAAACCGTGAACATGGTCAGAATGACGCTCATCTAAATCGTGTTTGTGGTCAGAATGACATTCATCTGAAGCGTGGTCGTGGTCAGAATGACGCTCATCTGAAACTCTATCTTCATGATCATGTTCATCTTCTGATATCCCTGTCACATATTGCAGTTGATAACTGCCCTGTGTAACAATCTCTTGTCCCAAATGGACTCCGTGAACGACTTCTTGCCACCCTTCCGATTTATGCCCGATAACAACGGGAGTTTTTGTAAAATGTTCTCCTTCTTTTACAAAGACAAAATAATCGCCGAAAGTTCCCTGTAAAGCATTCAACGGAACGGCCACCACCTCTTTTTTTTCAGAAACTCGGACCGTCAACACTCCTTTGAATCCAACCAACGATACAGGTATATTTTCCATTTGTGCCACGACTGTAAAAAAACCTGTTTTCGGATTCATTTCAGCATCTATTTGAATTATTTTTCCCACAAAAATTTCCGTCAAAAAAGCATCTAGTGCCAAAGAAACTTCTTGATCCTTTTTAAGTTTTAAAATATCTGCTTGTTCACTGAGATATCCCTGAACAACAACAGTATCTTCCAATACGGACGGTTTTTTTATCAACGCCGGTAATTCTACCGTTTCATAAAAAATATGTTTTTGAACTTTTGTTGTTTTTAAATCTAAATTTTCTATTTGTGTTTCAGAAAGAATAAACACATCACTTGTTTTTGCCCCTAAAAAAGCACCGTCTCCGTGATCATGTCCTTCATGCCCTGCCCATACTTCTGTTCCGACACACAACAGCATCATTAAAATTAAAAATTTTTTCATTTAAATCTCCTTTAATTCAACACCAATCAATCGTTCCAATACAATTTTGGCATCTAAAAAATCACTTAAAAATTCAAGATATTGCGTTTCCACATCCATGTACTTAGACCGCATATCCCATACATCTAAAATCGTTATCTGTCCGTTTAAAAAACGGTCATCCGTTTTACGCATACTTTCCTCGTATGCCGGCAATATTTTTGTTTGAAATATTTGAAGCGTTTCATACAAACCTTTCATATCCTGATAGGCCAATTGAATCCGTTTTTTCATCGGAATTTTTTCATAACTTTTTATTTGAGAACGCAACACTTCTTTTTCCAATTTTAAGGCTTCCAGTTGTCCGGATTTCCGATCAAAAATCGGAAGTGATAATGCTATGGAAAGCGTTGTTTCGCTCTCTCTGGGCGCATAGGCAACTTTTGGTTTAACAGACGGAAACCATGCGTCTTGATACGTAAAACTTTCTTTTTGTTCTAATGCTTTTTCGGAAAGTTTTAGTTGTGCTTCTTCTCCGTTTTTCATATTTTTACCAAATACGACTTTTTCTGTCGGTATTTTTTTCAAAAACACCGGTTCTTTAAACGCCTCCTTCGGAAAACTTTCACCCATAGCAATTGCCCAATTCTGTTTTTGAATTTCTAACTTTTTAAGCACCTGTTTTTCCTCTTGCCTTGCTAACTCTACATCTGCATCAAAAGCCAATTTTTCTGCCATTGTCATTTCCAACGACGGCATAGAACCTTCCGTCACTTTTTTTGCTTTTTCCAAAAAGAGAACTTTTTGTTTCGCAAACTCGGCTTTTTTTTGAGACGTATATACATCTAAATAAAGCCTTTCTGCCTGATGAGAGGCCGTAAGTAAAGCAATTTTCCTTTTTTGTTCCAATTGTTCTTCGGTTGTTCTCGTATACCGAAAACGGGCGCCTGTTATATCTGAGGGGCGAACTTCCTGCTCAATAGAAAACTCGCCACTGTTTCCCCGTAAATCGTATTCATATTCCAACTCAGGATTTTCCCAGTTTTTTTTGTCCTGCGCAGAAATATATTCTCCTGTTTCATCGGCAACAACACGCATTCCTAACGGAGTTGTTAAAACCCTGTCCAATACAGAATCTAAATCAACTGCATACGCATTTACTGACATCAGCAAACACAAATAGACCATATCACAAATAAATTTTATACGCATATTTTTCCTTTCTTCAAAACGATTTCAACTAAAATTAAATCATTTTAAAGACGGGGCGGTCGTTTTTCCTTTTCAAGCAAAACATTTTTATAAGTCGTTTCCGGAGGAAATGAAAAAACACTCCGACTTTTACCGATTCTTACTTTTTCAGTAGTCGTCGGTAACGGTGCCATTATATGACAACAACTTTCACAGGCTTCACACAGAGAATGTTCATGATGTATATGTCCGTTATCATGTGTATGCGCAAAACCATGCGTCGGCAATAACAGCAGACACATCACACAAACAAAGTATAAACATACACGTATTCCTTTTTTCATAGGAAACATTGTCTCTTTTTCACATAAAAAAGTCAAGTATTTTTAAATCATTTCAAAGATATTTTTATTTTTCATCATCAGAAAACATATCCAACAGGTTCTTCCTTTTCGTTAAAAAAAACATATCGGACTGCGTTTAAAAAAAGTTTGAGGCACCTCCCCCGCAAAAGAAAGGTGCCCGGACAAAAAAAGGAGGGCTCCCGAAAAAAATGAAAGAAAGCCCTCCGGAGACCCCCAACTATAAGTAGAAAAACAAAGGGTCTCCAAGGAAACGAACCTGCATCCTTTTTTTCGCACACACCTTAGAGCACACACAAAATTCTAAGTTCAGTGCTACTTTCAAACACAGGCTCTATTGCATTGGAGGCATTCTGGATATCACATAATCCGGCCTTCAACAATGCAATCTCTTTATCCGTGCCGTAAATCGTCAACTGATTTACAGGCGTCCTCAGGCTGACTTTCGCCTCAGCCTTCGTTTTACGGACTTGTTCAACAACGGTTTTTACCTTCTCATACAAGTCAGAAGAAACCGCTATCTCCCGAACGGTCGGCCAATGCGCCACATGCAAAGAGGTCTCTGCCACAGCCCACGGACGACACTGATAAATCTCTTCAGTAATGAACGGACAGAAAGGTGCGAACATCAACAAGAACAAATCTATCGTCTGTATTAAACTGGCAACTGCCGATTCTGATTGTTCACTATACGCTCTTCCTTTCACAATTTCAAGATAATTATCACAAAAATCCCAAAATAATTTTTCAACTTGTTCCAAAGCACCTGCATAATCGTTCATATCAAAATAACGTGTTGCCAAAGAAAGCGCCTCATTCACCTTACTTTGCCATGACAAATCCACAGACTCCGTCACCTTTACTTTTGACAAATCCAAACCGGAATTACGGGCAATATTAAAGACAAATTTAGACGCATTGAAGAGTTTCATCGTCAATTTTTTACCCTGTTCCATAATCTGTTCTTCAAAAGCGGCATCTATACCGAGTCTTGCACGAGAAGCCCAGTAACGAACGGCATCGGAAGAATACTTTTCAAGTAAGTGCATCGGCGTAATCACATTTCCCTTAGATTTACTCATCTTCTTTCTGTCAGGATCCAAGACGAAACCACTGATATGCGCTTCTTTCCAAGGAATTGTATTCTCATGTGCAAAGGCCTTCATAATCGTATAAAAAGCCCAAGTTCTGATAATATCATGCGCCTGAGGACGAACATCAAACGGCAAAGAAATGTGGTGTCCCTCGGGAGCATAAGCCATTGCGATTTGTGGCGTTAAAGCAGAAGTTGCCCA
>JAFQJY010000142.1 GCA_017414845.1 Alphaproteobacteria bacterium
TAAAAGAATATCATCTTCTTCAAACTTAAACTCGGATAAAGGCGTACTGGCATGTGTTGTCAAAAGAACAAGTCGTCCGTTGGGCTTACTTTTAAGATAGTGTTCCCATGACGGATAACGTGTCAGATCTGCTTTTGGTAAATAATCCATACCGGCACGTTTAAGTTGTTTGTCATCAAATAGAAAACCGCATGGTTCAATGATGTCAACAGGGAGACCGAAGCAAACAGCCATTCTGAGAATGGTTCCGGTATTTTGAGGAATATCCGGTTGATAAAGGGCTATACGCATCTTATTTAATCTTTCCGAAAGTTTGGCAAACCGGACAAGACGCATCCCAAGAGGAAGTAGCGTACCCGCACGACGTACAGGTATAGGGTAAATAAGGCCCTAATTTTTGAAGTTTGTCTTCCCAGATACGAACAGCTTCCGAATTATTATTTGCCTCTTTTTCAAGAAAGATTTTCATTTCTGCTGCCGGTACGGTAAGAGGATAGGCATCTAAATATAAATCCAATTCTTTTCCTGCTTGCCCCCAAAGGTGCGCCATTAAAGCCGCATCAGCCAAGGCTAAATGTGTCAGAGGATTTGTGTCTGCGGACAAGATAAATTTTTCTGCGGTTTTGTAGGCAGAAAGCGGTTTCTCAGGATTGAGCGTTTTCGTAAATGCTTTATAAAGAGCCCAATTAGGACTTTTCTTCCATGCTTTTTTCAGTATGGAAGTTGCTTTTTGTGGGACTTGCTGTGCATAACGAAGTGCTGTCTCGGGAATAAACGGTGCCGTTTTAAAGGCCTCTTCATTTCTGCCGAGTTTCAAAAGAATACTTGCTTTTTTAGAAAGGTAATCTTCTTTTGTCAAAGCACGTGCAGATTTTAAGTCATCCAGTGTTTTTAAGGATTCGTCCCAACGGGAAAGTTTAATCTGTAATCTGAAAATATCTGCATTTAACCAAACGGACGGTTTTGTTTCTTTGGCGTTTACGGCAATATCCAGTGCCCCTTTAAAATCACCTTGTTCTTCTTTTGCCGTAATTAAACCTTTGATGCCGGCCATGTGTGTTTCGTCAATAGAAGCAAGTTCTAAAGCCACTTCTTGCGTCGGGCAGGTCATTTGCTTTAAAATCAGACTGTAAACGTTTCCCTCTCCAAAAGTCTTGTCAATTTTTTTAAAAGTATTTTTCTGTAAGACGGCATCTTTTGCCAAATAAGCATTCAATGCCTGAAAAATGAGTTTTTCCCGAAATGCAATTTGTTTTGTTTCCTTGTGATGACGCATCCATTTGATAAGAGAAAGAGGCGCTTTCAAAACAGAAACAACCATGGATAGAAGGACAAAGAATCCTATCAGAACGGCAATGGATGTTTCAAGTTTGTATCCGAACCAGGTAAGGGAAACTTCTCCGGGGTTTTCCATCAGCCACAGAACAATAAAAATAACTGCTAAAATGATAATCAGAAAGTGTAAAAATTTTCTCATTTGTTTTCTCCCGTTTCAGATAAAAGATGTGTCAGTTTTAAACGTAATTCCATTTGTTTCATTAAAGGTATGAATATATTTTGTTTTTCCGTCGGCAGTTGGCGAAGGGTTATAAGAGCCTGTCCGAGGTTGCCGGCACTGATTTCGTCAGAGGCTTTATAAAACAGCCATCTGGGGCAGGTAGCGTCGGCAGGAATGACGACAGGACGAATACGAACAAGTGTCCGTAGTTTAAACCAAATTTTGCCATACCAGTGAGAGCGCATTTTGGCGCAAGTCATAACCGCCTCTTCATAATCCGAAGCATTTGCCATAAATGTTTTTTGAATATCGGTAACCGTAGGTATCCCTGTCGCACCGGCACTGCCAAGGTCCTGTTCTATCTGTTTTAAAAGGGAATTCGTGGGCATTCCCTTTCTTAAATCCGATAAAAATGCCACAAAAGGTTTTCCGTCTTGAATTCGTGCCAACAGGTCCGTTAAACGAAGAGCTTGTGCTGATAAATCCTGCTGAGGGGCATTTTGAAGCGTTGTCAATTGTTTTTGTGATATTTCAAGTTCCTTTTGGAGGATATGTGTTTCTTTTTGAAGTGTCAGAAGTTTGTTTTCAAGTTCTGTTTTTTCCGTATGACATGCTTGTTTTATTTCGTTCTGTGCTTCCAAAAGGATAATGCGTTGTTCTTCAAGTTCGGCCTTAGGAACCATGGGTTCGGTGACAACCGTAACCGTTTCGGGAATGGGAAGAACATTCGGAGCAGGAACAGGGGCTTTTAAATTTTTTAAATACGTTTTAATTTGAGGCGATGCCAAATAAGTCCCGATGCCGATGCCTGCGACAGATACGAATAACAAACTCCATAAAATCGGATGCTTTTTCTTTGTCGTTTCAGATGTTTTATCAGTGGTTTTTGAAACTGTATCAACGTTTTTTTCCGTATGTTCTGTCATTTAAAAACTCCTTCTTAAATTTCTCGTGAGAAACAGTGTATCACGTCTTTAAAAGAAAATAAACTAAAAAAAATAAAAAATACCTGCTTTTTTTGTTGTCATCTGAGATGATTTGGTGTATGAAATAAAGAACTAACTTTAAAATAATGGATTATTGTGTAAAAAGGAGTTTATTATGGGATTCTCACTGTCAAAACTGTTGACTTTTTTTTCGTCTGATATGGCTATTGATTTGGGAACGGCCAATACGGTTGTTTATGTTCGGGGAAAAGGTATCGTTTTGAACGAGCCGTCTGTTGTTGCTATTGCCGAAACAAAAGGTAAAAAACATGTCATCGCCGTTGGTGATGAAGCAAAACAAATGTTGGGGCGTACCCCAGGTCAGATACAGGCTATTCGTCCGCTCAGAGATGGTGTGATTGCTGATTTTAATGTGGCAGAAGAACTGATTAAACGCTTTATCTATAAGGCAGTAGGCAGAAACACATTGACACGTCCGATGATTGTGATTTGCGTGCCGTCCGGTTCTACGGCAGTGGAACGGCGTGCGATTCAGGATGCTGCCGAAAATGCCAGAGCACGTAAGGTCTTTTTGATTGACGAACCGATGGCGGCCGCTATCGGTGCAGGTCTTCCCGTACATGAGCCATCCGGTAGTATGGTTGTTGATATCGGAGGTGGAACGACGGAAGTTGCCGTGATTTCTTTGGGTAATATCGTGTTTTCACGTTCTGTGCGTGTCGGTGGGGATAAGTTGGATGAGGCGATTATTTCTTATATTCGCAGAAATCACAGTTTACTTGTGGGTGAGGCTTCTGCCGAGCGGATTAAAAAAGCGATTGGTTCTGCCTGTATTCCTGAGGATGGCGAAGGTAAGAAGATTGAAATCAAGGGGCGGGATTTAATCAATGGTGTTCCGAAAGAAATTGTTATCACAGAGCGTCAGGTCGCCGAGAGTTTGGCAGATCCTGTCAGTCAGATTGTGGAGGCTGTTAAAGTTGCTTTGGAACATACAGCGCCTGAATTGGCTTCTGATATTGTTGACAGAGGTATCGTTTTAACAGGGGGTGGGGCACTTCTTAAAAATTTGGACTATGTGCTACAACAGGCAACAGGTCTTCCCGTAACGGCAGCCGAAGATCCCTTGACTTGTGTGGCCAGGGGAACAGGGAAAGCCTTGGAACGTGCTAAGCAGTTTGAAAATGTTATGACGAGTATGTACTAAATTAAAGGGGCTTAAACTATTATGAAAGATAGGGTAAGTCGCCTTCGGTTGTTGCGTCAGATTTATCGGCAGTTTTCTGTTTATTTTTACCTTTTTTTAGCACTGGTGATGATTTTGCTGGGCTTTTCTTCTCATCCGTGGATAGAGGGGATTCGTTCGGATATTTCTGATGTAACGGGACAGGTTGTTGATGTCCTTTATACACCTGTCAGATATATCCGACAAGCAGGACAGGGTATTGCGGATACTTGGGCTATTCGTGAGGAAAATAAAGAGTTGAGGGCAGAAAATAAAAGGCTCCTTCAATGGATGGCACTTGCTAAGAAATTAGAAAATGAAAACGAACGTTTAAAAAAAGAACTTAAATTTGTTCCTGTTGTTAAAGGTGAGGTTATAACGGCATCTATTGTTGCAGATAACGGTGGGGCTTTCAGCCGTTCCGTGTTGGCTCGGGCAGGACGTGAAAATAATGTAGAGCCCGGTACAATTGCGCTGTTTCACAATGCTGTATTGGGGCGGGTTGTTTCTGCTGGTGAGAGGAGTTCTCGTATTTTATTGTTGACGGATTTTTCTTCCAGAGTTCCTGTTATTGTCGGAGATGATAAGTACTTAGGTATTGTGGAGGGAAATAATTCTGATGTATTGAAATTGGCTTTTCTTCCTGAAAATGCAAAAGTCCGTATCGGAGATTATGTGATGACCTCCGGCCATGGACAGGTGTATCCGTTCGGTTTGGCTATCGGGACTGTTTCTCGTGTAGATGAAACATCTATTGAAGTAACACCGTTTGTTCAAAGAGGACAGACGGATTTTGTTCAGTTGGCAGACTATGGACATCAGGGGCTTTTACCGGAAATTGTTTGTCCGGTAGAGGAGATAAAATGATAGAGCCTAATGCTCGATATCGGATACTTTGTCTTTTCCAAAAAAGTACGCCCTTGTTGATTTGTCTGTTACTGCTTGTTTTACGATTGATGCCGTTGCCGTTGTTTGGTACATTTCCTGTCCCTTTTATTCTCATTCCGTTGTTTTATTGGACGCTTTTTTTTCCTGATTACATAACGCCGGCGTTTGTTTTTTTTATAGGTCTTTTAGGCGATTTAATGCTTGAAAATCTCTTTGGGGTCGGGACAATGGGTTTGCTTGTTTTTTATTTGATGATAACGCTGGAACGGCGTTTTTTTATGGGACGTTCTTTTTCTTTTTTATGGATGATTTTTGCTGTTTATTCGTGTATTATCATAGTGCTTGAATGGGGGTTGACCTGTGTTTTAAGCGGATATGTTTTCCCTTGTTGGAATGTCTTTTTGTGTTGGCTTGTTTTAAATTTGTTTTATCCGATTTTTGTTCCTCTTTTAGGACGATTAAATGATTTCTTGGGAGAGGAATTATGAGTTGGCAAACGGAAGGGACAAAAAAAATTGCCGTTCGGACACTTGCTTTGACAGGCATTTTTACATGCCTTGCCGTTATTTTGTTTGCAAGAATGTTTTTCTTACAGGTTATAGAAGCCGATAAATATCAAACTTTGGCTGATAAAAACAGAGTCGGCGTTCGTCTTTTACCTCCTCTTCGTGGAAAAATTTTGGATAGAAACGGAAAACAAATTGCTTATA
>JAFQJY010000143.1 GCA_017414845.1 Alphaproteobacteria bacterium
AACGCCCATTCCCGTTTCTTCAACAGCCATGGTTGCCAAAGGAATACGTGCCTTATCGGCTGCAATGGCTGCCGCTTTAAAAATAGCACGAATTTTATCTTCCGAAAAAGTCGCAAACTGATTTTGCGCTTCCTTCACTTTTTGGACAAGAGCGTCCAAATCTTCTAATGTTTCAACTTTGTGAATAACTTCTTTTTTCATCATTTTTCCCTATCATTTCAAATCGTGATTTATTTCACGGATTGGATTCTTATACGAAAACAAAATAAAAATCAAGTCTTTTTTTCTCTTTTTGTGATTTTTTTCACGAATATTTTACAACTTATTGAAAAATAAAAATAAATCAAAAACTTGACTTTCTGTTTTTAACTGTATATAATGTTTGTATTATAAGGAATTACTCAAATGTCGCCACAAACAACATTATGGCATATTTCAGATGATACTTCTGCTCTTGCTTCTTTTTTTCGTGAGGGAGCAAAACCTATCGGGGTTGGAGAAGGAGGGCAAAAAGACGGTTTTTATGTTTGGAGTGACAGAGAAACTGCCCTTAAACATGCGACAGCCATGTTGAACGGTTCTTTTTCAAACAAGGTTTCAAGAGAAAAAGCCCTACTGATAGGTGTTTCTGTCAATAAACAAAGCATTCGTTATCCGACATGGCAATTGGATTTAGAAGCGACCAAAGGACTTTTTGCTCTTTGGTGTCAACATGGTGATTTTTTAAACAGAAATGCTCAGAATTTAAATATCCCCGTACATACATCACATAAAGAATGGCATGATATAGAGGCAACAACAGGCCTTTCTTACGAAAAATTTATTGGAAAAACGCCTGAGACCTATGAAGAATTTATCCACTTTCATTTAAGAAGAAAAGATGGACGGGAAGCACACAAAATCATTTGGGAAGATATTGACAACGGCTCTGAAACATTTAAAGCGGAAATAATCACGACTTATCTTTGCGAAAACGACCCGACTTTTCTAAACAGATACAATTCCTTTTTAGAACATATCGCACGGACCGGAGAAAAAGCGTCTTTAAAATATACAGGGGTCCAACCTCTCAAAGTAGACCAAATCATCCTTTTAAAAAAAGAAAAAGACGACATCCTCAAAGAGTACCCTCTTTACAGACAAAAAGAAAAACCTGAAACGACTCTCTGCCCGTTTATCAAAAAGAAAACGGCAGACAAAACACGTTAAATCACAGATAAATATCCTCGTCTTCAGCAAAGAAACTTTCTTCTTACGACAGTGTGGATTTTTCTCTTGATTTTCATACAAAAATAGTGTATATACCTCCAAATTATTAAAGAAAAGGCAAACAAAATGACATCAAATTTAAGAAACATCGCAATTATTGCGCACGTTGACCATGGGAAAACGACACTTGTAGACACTTTTTTAAAACAAAGCGGTACATTCAGAGCAAACCAACAAATCGCTGAGTGTGTTATGGATTCCGGCGATATTGAACGAGAAAGAGGCATTACTATTTTAGCAAAATGCACCTCTGTCAACTGGAACGATACACTCATCAATATCGTTGACACACCGGGGCACGCTGACTTTGGTGGAGAAGTAGAACGTATTTTAAGTATGGTAGACGGCGTTATTTTGCTTGTTGATTCTGCAGAGGGTCCTTTGCCTCAAACAAAATTTGTTGTCGGAAAAGCCTTAAAACTCGGTTTGAAACCGATTGTCGTCATCAACAAGGCAGATAGAGCCGACGCTCGTCCGCAAGAAGTCTTAAACGAAGTTTTTGACTTATTTATCCATCTGGGAGCAACGGATGAACAACTTGACTTTCCGACACTTTATGCATCCGGACGTGAAGGATGGGCAGTTCGTGATTTAGATACGGACGAACGCAAAGATATATTGCCCTTATTTGAGACAATTTTATCACACGTTCCGGCACCTCAGGTTGATGAAAAAGCCCCCTTTTCCATGCTTGTAACAACACTTGAAAATGATTCTTTTATGGGGCGTGTCTTGACCGGTAAAATTTTAAGCGGAACACTTAAAGTCAATACCATGATGTAGGCTCTTTCCCGTGGAGGCG
>JAFQJY010000144.1 GCA_017414845.1 Alphaproteobacteria bacterium
CAATAAATCAACCGTCAGTTCAGGCGGTGCTCTGTTTAATGGTAGTGGTACAACGAAACTTTACGGAAACGAAATTGCTTTCAAAAACAACACGAGCACAAACACGACGCATAACGCTGGTGCTTATGGTGGTGCTGTATACACAGATGGTACAATGGAAATCGTCGGCGATACTGTCACATTTACAGGGAACCAAGCCAATGCAACAGGGGAAGATTTACCAAATGTTGCGGGAGACGAACATCGTTCTATGCAGTTCGGCGGTGGTGCGATACAGGTTCGTGGTATAGACGGAACTGCGACTTTAACGCTTGGTAAGGTCGGCGGTACAAACACATTCTCCGACAATACATCTGCGATGAACGGTGGTGCGATACACTCTCGTTCACTGGCTGACGGAGAAATTGCAACAACAACCATCAACGGTACGACAACATTTAAAGGTAATACAGCCGGAACAAACGGTGGTGCGATTGCGAACATTGCTGTCGGTGGTGGAACGACGTCATTGACAATCAATGGAGATACCGAGTTCAGGAACAACACGGCAACAGCCGGCAAGGGTGGCGCTATTTACAACAACGTTATTGCAGAAAATGTGGACGGCGACACGACGACGGTTGCGGGAACGGTGACAGATGCAAGTCTGACGATTTCCGGCAAGTCCACGTTTGCGAAGAACACGGCGACCGAGGGTGGAGCTATCTACAACAACGGTGCATTGGATATCAACGGTGCCGGTGTCAAGTTGTTCTCACAGAACACGGCGACAGCTGGTAACGGTGGTGCGATTTATATGAACACGGGCGACTTAGCATTTGAGGGCAACACAATCTTTACGGCCAACAGTGCGACAGGTTTAGGCGGAGCTGTTTATATGAATGGCGGAGATATGAGCTTTGACGGGAACAACGTGTTTACGGGCAATATATCCGGCGGAGACGGAGCGGCTATCTACAACAACGGCGGAGCGTTGACGATGACGGGAACCTCCAATGTGTTCAGTGGTAATACGACCCAAGGTGACGGTGGTGCTATCCGTAACAATTTGGGAACAGTATCTGTTACAAACGGTCAATTTGTCGCCAACACTGCGCTGGGTTCTGCAAGTTATGGTGGAGCGATTTATACATCGCCTGCGAATGTTTTGGATGATGAGGGGAACACAGTGACAAGTGTCGGCTTCAACATCAAAGACAGCGTGTTTAAAGATAATATCGCAACGGTAGGCGGTGGAGCTGTCGGCGAGGGAACAGGGAATTATGGTGCAACACATGCACAGACGGTTATCAGCGGTACTTTGTTTGACGGCAACCATGCAGGAGATATGGGCGGTGCTTTGTTGTTGTTCAGAAATGTGACGGATCAAGGTCATCATGACGCCAATGAAAGTGACGAGGATTTTGCAAAACGCGTCACGCAGATTACGGACACGACATTTACAAATAACACTGTTGGCGTTAAGGTCACGGATGCGAGCGGTAATGAAGTCCTTGCCGAAAATACATCTGCATTGGGTGGTGGCGCTATGTTCTTGGGCGGTGGCGTTAAACTTGAAATGAATGATGTTTCGTTTATCAATAATGAAAGTGCTACGCAAGGTGGTGCTATTGCTACGAGACAGACATATTATACGCCGTCCGAAACCAGACCGTTTGATATGACGCCGTTTATGAATATAACAAACGGTGCGTTCATCGGAAACAAGGCAGGTACACGCGGTGGTGCGATATCTGACTATATCTATCCGAATGGTAAAGCGGAATATAACTTCAAAAATATGACCTTTGAAAGTAATGTTGCCGGAACGGAAGGTGGTGCTATTTATACGAATAAGGGGATGTTTGACCTTTCCGGTAAAAACGCGTTTGTCGGTAATAGTGCCGGCACGGACGGCGGTGCGCTCTATAATATTCGTGGAACGATCAACATCACGGGCGAAGGAGCGTATGTTGGTAATACGGCATCCGGCCAAGGCGGTGCGTTCTATAACGGTGCTGAGGGTACACTCTCCTTTGACGGCACGCATACGTTCAGCGGTAATATGGCGGGTACCTCAGGCAACGATATCCATAACGAAGGAACTCTGAATATTGCCGGCACGATGATACTTGGCGGAGGTATTACGGGTAATGGAACGCTGAATGTCGGAAGCGCTAATATGTTCGGACAGGTACCGGCGATAGCGACGGCATCTACGATGAGTGCGGGTATTGCTACGGCGAATGTCCTGAATGTCGGAACCTCACGTGTTGTTCAAGGGACAGCGAACTTTGAGAGCGGGTCTACGTTGATGGCCTCGTTGATGAACACAAGTTCACATGGAGCATTGACGGCAAATACAATCAATGCTGAGGGAGCTGATCTTAAAGTGACGACGATTGCGTCAGCAGGTCGATATGTAGTTGTAACGGGAGACGGCTATGATACATTTAACGAAGTAACGGTTGAAAACTCACTGTTTAACTACGACGAGATCCGAGATGCCGAGACGAAGTCTTTGATAATCACGACGTTTGGCAAGACAGCGGATGATATCGGAGATCAATACGGGACGGATGAGAAGACCTCAAACATCTTATCAGAGTTGGCAGGCAGTTCATCCGAGAATGAGAAAGTACAGGAGATAATAACCGGTATTGGAACGACGACGGGCGAAGCGTTATCTAAGGAATTAGAGAAACTGTCTCCGACGACGGCGCCGATAACGACGGGCATAGCGACGACGGTAACACGTCATATTGCGAATGCGGTAGCCGGTCAGTTGGAAGATGTTCGTAGCGGACGTTCCGGAGGCGAGGGCGAAGCGGATGTAGATATGTGGGTCAAAGTCTTAGCGTCTCATGCGGATCAGGATACGTCACGGACGACGGACGGGTTTGAGGGCAACACGAAAGGCGTAGCGTTTGGTGTGGATGTCAAGAAAGATAACACGGTAGTCGGATTTGGTTATGCGAATACGACGAGTGATGTGAAGAGCATCGGACGCCGGATAGACGTAGAGGGCCACAATCTGTTTGCGTATGCGGAATATCAACCGAGTGAATGGTATGTCAGAGGGCTTGTGAACTATGGGATGTCAGACTACGAGGAAGAGAAGACTGTATTCGGAGCACGAGTAGAAGCGGATTATGATGTAACGGCGTTATCCGGAGAGTTGACGGGCGGATATGAATATGCAAACGGCTTGACACCGTTCGGAGGTGTAAGATTTATGCATATAACCCAAGACAGCTATACGGATGAGGCGGGCGTACGTGTCAATACGGATGACGTAGATATCTGGACGGCAGTTGCGGGAGCCAAGTACAGCCGAGACGTTGTGAAAGGGGATAAGACATATAGACCTGAGGTACATGCAGGTTTGACATATGATTTATTGTCCGACACGACGGATGCGAATGTAGCGGTTGGAGATTACGGGTATATAGTCGGGACGAGAAGACTTCCGAGGTTTGGAATAGAAGCCGGCGTCGGATTAGGTATCAAAGTGTGCGATCATGTAGATGTAAGTGTCACGTATGATGCGAATATTCGTAGAGACTATACAGTCCATTCCGGGAACGTGAAGTTGCAATATAACTTCTAAACCGTTAGAGGGAAAAACAAAGCGCTCTGATTTCTCAGAGCGCTTTTTTGTTGATAATAAGTTGTGTCCAATGAAACTCTACCGACTTTTACCAGAGGTATCATTTTTTTTAACAAGTTTATTTGCCCCACAAACTTGTAAGTCTATTGGCTGGGTCGGATAATCTACATCTACCTGCTCACGCAGGTTGTTTTACGGTTGATGTATAATTTTATACTTAGAAAAACCTAAAAATTATTTTATTTTCTTTTTGATATAAAACAAGGGTATAAATCCTAAAAGTAAAAAATGAAGTTGATTACATTTTTTGATAACTTTGATAAACGGAAGAAAATTAAAAAGACGTAATTCCCAAGTGTGCGTAGCCTGTGCCTGAACGACTTCCCACAGAACAGGGAAATGATGACGTAATTGCGCACGAATGGCAACCGAAGCCGTGTTCATTTTTTTACGTTGTGTAATGGACATATTTCCACCGAATTTACGATAACGAAATAATACTTCCGGCAGATTGGCAAATTTTGTTTTTGTGGCCAAATCTGCCCAAAGAGCATAATCTTCTGCCGGTGTAAATTGCGCTTGATATGGATTTTCAGATAAAACACTCTTGCGTATCATCGTCGCCGGATGTGTTAAACAACAATGAATCAGTAGCCTTTTCTTTATGTCCTCATCCGTTAAAGGGTCGTGTGTAGGTTTAATTTTCGGAAAATGCTCTGCCTGACATCCGACAACACCGATTTCAGGGTGAGCGTCTAAAAAAGCAACCTGTTTTTCAAAACGTTCCGGAAGAGAAACATCGTCGTGATCCATAACAGCAATGTATTTTCCCTTTGCCATTTGTAAAAGGCGATTTCGTGTGCCGGAAATACCTAGGTTGACTTCGTTGCGAATATATTTGATACGTTTATCCGTAAAGGAAGAAATGATATTTTCACATGTTTTATCTTCCGGACAATCATCCATAATCAAAAACTCAAAATCTTTGAAAGTTTGATTTAAAATACTTTCAATCGCTTCTTTTAATAAAGGTTCCGGTGTTTTATAAACCGGCATTAAAACAGATACTTTCGGCATTACGAATAATTATCCTTTCCGCTGACACGTTTAAATGTTATCCACTCTTTCATAGGCTGATAACGGGTTTCATCTTGAATATAAGCAACCCTTTTGGCAAAGGCTTCTGCTTTTTCTTTCGGGATATTGATCGTTTGTAATTGTACGCTCCAAATATGTTCCATTTTTTCCTTTCCAATCCCTAAATAACCACCCTCATCGTTTAAGTGGTTGCGTTCGGCTCCGGAAATAAGTTTATCTATAATCTCCATACGCATATCAATCAGTTCTTTATCCTGAGAATGTTCCCTTCTGAATGAAAAACTGCCCGGCATCAGCGCTCGTGTTAAATGGAGAGGGGTATTAAAGCCTTTTGTATGGTTATTGTAAATACCGACTCTGTCTTTTAAAAACGGTTGAATGTCTATCGGAAACAGCCGTTGATGAAGCGTAGAGTAAAGAATGTTTCCAATGTTCGTAAAAAAACCAAAGCCTGCATCAATTGTGTGTTTTTTTGAAGAAAGGAAATGTAAGTCATCGTAGATATTATCAATGGCTTTGTTTGGTATTTCCAAAATCTTGGAACTCATAACTTTTGTTGCAATCAGTGCCTCCTCGCTCGTTGGGGTCGGCATTGTTGATTTTGCAATTTCATAGGAAAAGCCGGGACTGTAAAGATTGACGCTGATAAGAGGATTGTCTTGCTCGCTCATCGTCGGATGTTTCAGATAAGCAACCGTTTGTGCGAAGTTTCTTTTTCCGAACAGATTAGGTACTTCTATCAATTCAGACTCTTGAATATAGTGTGCAATATTCGGTTCGTTATCCAAAGTTCTGCTTTTTCGGACGGTATATTTAGGGTTTGTGTGAACTTTAAATACAGTTGCTTCTTCTCCTTTACCCAGAGGAAGGTCTGACATGGCAAATAAAATTTCGTTTTTGGAAACTTGTTCAAACGGTTTCATAAAATATACCCTTTCGTTTAGGTGGGGATTATAACCTAAAACAAGAGAAAAGTCAAGGTGTTTTAAAATCAGAATAAAGTCGTTGACTTTTTGTGAATAAGTTTGTAGTTTTAACGAAGAGGTTCGCTATGTCAAGAGATTCAGTCAGTATTGTTGTTTCTGCGTTTAATGAAGAGGAAAATATTCCCGAGTTATATAAGCAACTCAAAAAAGTTCTTCAAAAAGTATCTGTCAAAAAAACAGAGATTATTTTTGTTGATGATGGCTCGTCTGATAGAACGGCAGAGATTTGCGCAGGACTTGAAAAAAAAGATAAACGTGTCCGTCTTTTGCGTCTGAGCCGTAATTTCGGACATGAAATTGCTATGACGGCCGGTATGGATTATGCGACAGGGGAGGCTGTTATTTTTATGGATGCCGATTTACAGCATCCGCCGAAATATATCCCTGAAATGATTTCTTTGTGGCAAAAGGGGTCTAATGTTGTTTTGACAAGACGGTTGGATAATTTAGAAAAAAAAGGTATTTATAGGTTGTTTTCAAAATCTTTTTATTGGGTTTTGAATAAACTTTCCGATGTTTCTATTGCTCCGAATACACCTGATTTTCGCTTATTGGACAGAGAGTATATTGATTTTCTTAAAAAATTTAATGAGCATGATCGTCTGTTCAGAGGAATGCTCAGTTGGATAAAACCTCGTGATGTAACTTATGTGGATTTTGTGGCCCCGAATCGTTTTGCAGGGACGACAAAATATAATTTTTTTAAAAGCGTTTCTCTGGCTATCACAAGTATTATTCAGTTTTCCGTAAAACCGTTGTACCTGTCGCTTATTTTGGCAATTATAACAGGTGTTATTTCTTTGCTTTTCGGTGTGTACGTTATCGTAGAGTATTTTTTGCTCTCACACAGAACCCCAGGTTATGCAACAATTATGACAACGATTTTCTTTATGGGAAGTTTGCAACTTTTTATGTTTGCTATTTTGGGCGCTTATATCGCTAAAATTCATACAGAGGTGAAAAAAAGACCTCTTTATTGTACCCTTGACTCTAAAAAGGATAAAAATGACTAAATGGTTCTCATCTGCGTGGAATGATATAAAAACAGAGGTTTTAAGTTTCGTTCGTCAAAATGATTTTTGGAAAAAACTGTTGTTTATATACAGTGTTTATTTTGTCGGTTTTTTGTCTTTGATACAGGCAAATTATCTTTATAAAACGGACTTGTCTCGTGTAGGAGAACAGGCGCCTTATAATGTGGCTAATTGGGGACATTCAGGACGGTGGCTCAATGACCTGTTTACGCTTATTTTCCACTTTGACACTTATCCGAGAGATATTTCCCCTTTATCGCAGTTGTTAGCTATTTTTGTGCTGTCAATTGCCTCTATGATTTTAGTCCGTGTCGTTTGTAAAAAGACGACTTATATGAAACTTTTGGTTTCATCCGTTATCGGATTATGTCCTTATTATTTACAGGTTTTTAGTTATGTGTTTGACTGTCTGTTTTATAGTATAGGAGTCTTTACGGCGATAGCTCCGTTTCTGTTTTATAAACGGGATAAAGCATTTTATGTGACATCTGCCGTCGGTTTGACATGCTGTTATTTGATTTTTCAATCTACGATAAGTATTTATATGGTTATCGTAACATATTTATTTTGGGCAGATTACCAAAACAGTGATGTTTTGTTTAAAGATTTAGTCAAAAAAGTTTTTCTGACAGTGGCTGTCTTTTTTGTGGTAAGTTTAGGATATTATGTTCTTGTTCAGTCAGCATTTTCGCCGAATGTACCGGCCAGAAGACAATCGGCATTATGTGAATGGGCTAACTGTTGGTCCGTTTTCTCATCTAATTTTCATCGTGCGATAACAGAAAGATTATATGGTCCTTGGGTAGGAACACCGATGGGGTATGCTTTCGGTGCGGTGTTAGGAGCTTTTTTGATTTATCAAATTAAATCAGCCCTCCGTAATAAACGGATGTGTCCGAAGATTATTCATGTCGTGGTTGCCATAGGGGCATTTTCATTGATGTTATTGTTTATTCTTCTTTGGACGATGTTCTTTACGTTTATGTATTGGAATGCCCGTATTTGGATAGCAGTCGGTCCGTGTTTTGCCGTGATGATGTTGGCAATGTTTAATGAACAAAATGTAAAATTAAGAAAGGTATTTGTGGTTGTTTCTGTTATTTTGACCTGGGGATGTGTTGTCTTTGCAAATGTTGTCGGTAATCTTATAGAAATTCAAAAAAGATATGAAAATTTCGTTCTTTTCGGCTTGGCACAGGATTTATCTCAATTTCCGGATAAGGAATTTACTTTTAATCACCGTACGATACAGAGCCCTATTGTGAAAAAACGAGGAGAACGTTATCCGATACTTTGTGATTTAGCAACAGGGATGCAAACAAAATACAGAAGGTTTAGGGACTATGTTATCGGTTTTTATCGTCCGGAATTAGTGATGTGCAAGAACAAAAAACGCTCTATGGATAAAGAGGTGTTTAAAAGAGAAGAGTATACATTCGTTCAAATAAACGATACGTGTATAGAGGTACGGTTTAAATGACAAATGTAATAATCAATGCAGATGATTTCGGAATGGAAGAAGAAGTCAATAAGGCAATTGTGCTTTTGGCTGAAAGAGGGCTTATTCAGGCTACCAGCGTTATGGTCAATTTACCTCTTTCGGATGAAGCGCTTCAAAAAGCACAAAGTTTTAAAAACGTCAATTTAGGACTTCATTTTAATTTAACGGAAGGTGTGGCTTTATCCGAACCGAAAGATGTTTCGCTGTTGGTTCGTTCGGACGGACGATTTAAGAACGGTTTTTTGAAACTTTTAATTCTGTCTTTTTTGCGTCCCTTTTCCTTTCAAAAACAGGTTCGGACAGAACTTGAAAATCAGTATCGGAAAATGACGAAATATCTTCATGTTACACATATTGATTCACATAGACATATTCATATGATACCTTTTATTTATCGTGAAGTTAAAAACTTAGCACGAGAAGTTCAAGTGCCTTATGTTCGTCAAGTCAATGAAAGTTTTTTATATACATTGAAAAGTAAAGGAGATTGGCGTTTTTTAACAGATGGCGGATTGATTAAATATATGGTTTTAAAGTTTCTCTATTACTTTAATCGGGATAAGAGCAATCGCTATTTTTACAGTATTCTTCATACGGGACATTTGTTCGGAAAAAATGTAAAATCCGTTTGTGTCCCGTCAAAATACGATACGGTTGAAATCGGTATTCATCCGGCGAATACCTCTTCATCGACAGATAAGCGCTTTCGTGAGTTGAATACACTTCTCAATCGGGAAATAAAAATCAGAGAACGAAAAAAATCCTAAAAAACAGGAAATGTTCTGAAACTTAAAATAATTTCAGTTTTTTCAAAACGGCAATTTGCAAAAGTCCGATGACTGTAAGGATAGCCGTTACTGTCCAAAAACCGTTTTCATCCTGCCAAGGGATACCGCCGATGTTGGAGCCGAGGAGTCCTGTGATCAATGTCAAAGGCATAAAAATAACGGTAACAATGGAAAGAATATACATGGTCTGACTGATGTTCAGATTGATTTTACTGTCCAGTTCTTCTTGAGAAACAGAAGTATGGTCTCTGGCATAGTTGAGTTCTTCCACAGCCTGTATCAGTTCGTCGGAAGTTTCTGTAAACAGTTCCCGAACATCAGGAGTAATCAAGGGATTTTCTTTCGTTTTTAAGGCATTAAAAACATCTCGTTGAGGGGCTAAATAACGTCTGAGACCGACAATTTTATGTCTTAAATCACTCAGATCAGAGCGAAGTTTCCTGTCGCTATGCGACGAGGCATCAATAATCCTTTCCTCTAAGTCGTCGGCTTCTTCGGCAATATCTTCTATTGTTTTAGAAATATTTCTGGTCATCAGTTCAATCAGTCGGCAAAAACAGTCCATTTTATCTGTCGGGCCGACACCGTTAGCCAATTCTTCACGCACCTTTGATACAGCAACAACAGAACGATGGGATACGGTAATAATTCTGTTGCCCTCAATCCAAAAGTGTAAAGCAATCATATCATCAACATCGGCATTTCTGCCTTGATTGACACTGCGCAGGACGACAAATAATCCCTTAGGTGTAAGAAAATAGCGTGGATGTGTGTCTTCATCCAAAAGCCCTTCAATAACGGCTTCATCAAGACCGGATTTGTTTTTTATCCAATCTGCCGTTTTTTCATTTTTATAGTCTAGATGGATCCATCTTGTTTTCTTTGTTCCTTTAAGATACGGCAGACGTTTCAGATTGACTTCTTGCCCTCCGCCTTGTCTATCCAAAAGAATACTGAATTGTGCTGTGAAACGTGCCATAATGCCTCCTTTAAGGAACAAAAATCCATAGAATTGAGAAGAATTGTAAAATAGTGCCGGCAAGAACAAAACAATGCCAGATGGCGTGCGTATAGGCTTTGCTTTTCCAAATGTAAAATAAAATGCCTAAGGTATAGGCAAGGCCTCCGGAAATTAAAAAAACAATAGAAGTGGTATTGAGGGCTTCAAAAAGGTATTTAGAGGCAAAAACAACCATCCAGCCCATACCTAAATATAATCCGATAGACCAAAGTTTTGTTCCACTTCCCGATAAAGTCAGTTTTAAAACAGTGCCGATGATTGCCAGACCCCAAATGATACCGAACATTGTCCATCCGAGGGCTCCTCTGATGCTGACGAGTAAAAAGGGAGTATAAGAACCGGCTATCAGGTAATAAATGGCGATATGATCCAGTTTTTTGAGACGTTTTTTTATTTTTTCCGATTGAATGGCGTGATAAATAGAGGAGGCGCTGTACATAAAAATAACGCTGGCGCCGAAAATAGCAGAAGAAACAATTCCCCACGCATCCCCGTAAAGAGCAGAAAAAGC
>JAFQJY010000145.1 GCA_017414845.1 Alphaproteobacteria bacterium
CACATCCCGATGTGTTTAATCTGCTTCTTCAAATTTTGGATGAGGGGCATTTAACAGATAGTAAAGGTCGGACTGTGGATTTTAAAAACACATTCATTATTTTGACATCAAATCTGGTTGTTTATGAAGATGAAAAAGAGATGATGACGAAATTAAAATCCTTTTTCCGGCCTGAGTTTCTCAACAGGTTAGATGAAATTATTCGCTTTAATGCACTTTCTAAAAAAGATATTCGTCAAATTGTGGATATACAGATTTCACAGATTCAAAAAAGATTGGATGAAAGGCATATACAACTTGTTTTAGATGATAAGGCTAAAGATTGGTTAGCAGATAACGGATATGATGCCGAATTCGGAGCAAGGCCTCTTAAAAGATTGTTGCAACAGGAACTGGAAAATAAACTGGCGCTTAAAATTCTTGACGGAGAAATCAAGGACAATACAAATGTCTTTGTTTCCGTTCAAAATAATGCATTGTCATTTAATGTGAAATAAGAAACTTGACTTTTTTTACGGTCAGTTTTAAAAATAAAGAAAGAATTTTAAATGAAAGGATAAAAAATGACTAAAACAGTAACGGCAGGCGAAGAATACAGTTTAAAAAAACAAACATCTACACCTAAGAAAATAGCAAAGGTTTTAATCGGCGTTTGGACGTTGGGAGTTGTTGCGCCGGCTGTTTGGTTTTCTTTTACAAAAGCAGATGTGATAAAGCAGTATGCTCTTGTTAAAACTGTCGGGACGTTGGATAGTGTATTACAGACGCAGTATACGGCTTTGACGAATAATGGGATTTCAAAAATAAATATCAGTAAGTACACTTCTCAAATCAAAGTGCCGACTGTCAATTTGGATGGTGTTTCCGAAAAGGCAGAAAAGGTTCAAAAGGCATCTTCGGCTCTTTCTAAATTAGGGCTTAAAAATGCTGATGTTGTTGAAAGTTCCACCAAGGTATTACAGGAAAAAATAAACAAGGTCAATACAGATTTACAAAAGAATGTACAAGGCATACAAAAAACGCTTGAAACAGATATTCAAACAGCCCTTAAAAAAGAATTGTCCGGACTGGCCGGAATGCAGATTCAAAAACAATTAGGGCTAAGCCAAACCTCATATAACCGTCTGGTAAAAGGAGATTACGGTTTAATGGGAGAGACTTCTCAGAAAACAACTGCCTCATTGTATCAGGAACTTTCAAAATCCAATTTGTCATTTTTGAAACAGACAAAAACATTTTTGGATAAATATTTTGTTTTTTTAAAGTGGGGGTTGACGGTTTTAGTCGGAGTTATTTTACTTATTCCTGCTTGGGTCGTTTGGTGGATTGCTAAAAAATTATCGGCAACGTTTACGGAATGTCCGTATTGCCATAAGGTATTCATTTCTAAAAAAGGAAAACTCGGTATTTTAAAGTTATTTAAAAACTAACGGGTATGTTGATTGTTTTTGTTTAAAGGACGTTCGGAGGCTTTTTCAATCGTTTTCGGACGTTCTTTTCTGTTATCAATTTCGGCTAAGCAGTATTGCTGATACATAAATAAAGAATGAGCCGTCTCAGCCATTTTTGTCGCATGCCCGATTTCTTCCCATCCGAAGAGGACATCTAAGGCTCGTAAAAACAGGGGTGTTTTTCTTCGTTCTTTTTTCATGTCTTCATATTTTGTCAGACGGTAGACCTCTAATCCGTCCAAACAAAGGGCAAAGTCTTCTGTCGTCATTTCCGGACGTTGAAGAAGGAAGTTTAGACTTTTTTTATTGAGTGAGGCGGAAGCAATATCAATAGCCGTATTGCCTTTACTGTCTTTTTGATGAAAATCAAAACCCTTGTCTAAACAGACTTTCATAAAGCCCGTATCGCCTTCTTTGACCGCATCAAACCAAAAATCACCGTATTCTGCCATTTTCTACCTTTCGTATGGAAACTGATTATATACGAAAAATAAAAATTGTCAAGGTGTTTGTTCTTCTCCGAGAACACGTCCGTAAAAGAGTTTTTCATAAATTCGATTACGCAGTTTAAGTTGTTTGTCGGCTTTAAATGCCGGTATTTTTTCAAGCAGTGTCGGTGTGTCTCCGAATAAAGATGTTCCGAGTGCCAATCTGTCTCCTTCTATAACAGCACCGGTTGCTTCAAGAAGTGTCGGAAACATATCAAACGGATTATATGTCCGATTATGCGCATTATTCGGAACAGAAGGCGGGTTTATAAAAACATTTAACAGATGTCTGGCAGGCTGTTTCTTTTTGAAAATCTTTGTATTCATGGTCAAATGATCGCTGATAAGAACAACGCTTGTGTTTTCATAAAACGGTTGTTCTTTTATCCATTGAATAAAATCTGCGACGAGCATATCGGAACAACTGATGACATTTTTGAAATTTTCATCGTATTTTTTCGGACAAACTTTTTCATCAAAATAACCGTCGGAAAGATGAGTGTCTATGGTCATCATTCCCATAAAAAAAGGTTTTTCGCTTTTGGAAAGTTCTGTGAGTTCTTCCTTAGCAAATTCAAAAAGTTTTGCGTCTTCTATTCCCCAGAAAACTTTGTAATCATCAGGAACTTTACCGATATCTCTGTAATACATTAAATCTTTAATTTTGAGGTCACTGTGATTTTTGAAAAAGGTGTCCGTTCCGGCGAAATCTGCCCGAGAACCCAGTAAAAAAGAAAGGTTGTAGCCATTTTGTTTTAAGACTGTTGACAGACATGTTGCACCGGGAAGAAATATAGGGTATTGCGTAAAGCGATTCTGATGTATCGGCATACGTAAGGGCAGACCACACATTTGAGAAACAACACCGGCAATTGTCCATGTCGTTCCGAAAAGAGGATAACCGCCTCCAATGGTCGCCGTATCTCTGAACGAGAGATTTTCGGAAATGATTTTAGTCAAGTTCGGTATCAAATTCTCTTTAAATCCGACAGCATAACTTGTTTCCATAGATTCCAGAAAAATAAGAACTAAATTTCTTTTATTTGAAGGAAATGAAATACTGACTTGTTTCGGGTCAATATAGTGTTCTTCGTAAAAGGAAGAAAAATGATTTTTTTTACTTTTGTATTTGAGATAATCAAAAAAATTGAGACGGTCTAATGAAACGACGAGGGATATAGTAAAAAAGGTAACGGACAAAACAACATTGTGTCGTGTTATTTTTTTTGTAAAATTCGGTTTAAAGTGATGTGCTAAAAGAAATATGGCACAGGTAATAATGATGGGAACAACGGTGTTTTGAATAAGACTGAGCATCATACGCCTATCGGCTTCAAGAGGCATATAAAGATGAAACAAAATCTGTTCGGGCGTTACTTCCCCGAATTTATCAACGAGCCAGCCGGAACCGGTTATACAAAAAAGGCCGACCAAGAATAAAAACCAACAAAAAAAAGTTTTTAAATGTTTCATTTTTTTTAGTTCCTTCAAAAAAAGCGTGCATAGAATAACATCTTTTATATAGATGTCAACATATAAGAATGGCAGATAATCAGAAAAGACTTTTCTTTTTTTAAAAAATAGACTAACATACAAGAAAAATCAGATAAAGAAAGGAGATATATGATGAAAAAATACTTAGGAATAATGTTGTTGCTTTCGGCATGTGCTTCTACGGATGTCGGTATGCTTAAAGAAGGTCAAACGCCTTTCCAAGAAACAGAGGTACAAAATGTAGAAGTTATGATGAAGGCGCCTGTGCCGGCAAATTGCAAACAAATTTCTATGGCGATTACGGATCCGATGGACAGTATGAAAGATATTATTCGGTCGCTTAAAGAAGAAGCCTCTAAGGTTGGGGGTAATTTTGTAAATGTAGATACGCTCGGTTATGTAACGGAAATTAAAGATTCTGAAAAATATGCGTCAGCCGTTATCTATCTATGTGAATAAAATGCGTTTTTTTAAAATTCTTATGTGTTTGTGCTTATCGGCTTGTGTCAGCGCGAATGTTAAGTCATTTGATGTACCTGATTTGAGCAATGTTAAAGGAAAGAGTGGATATGAAAAAGCAAGAACGCTTGTGAAAACGGGAGAGGTTTCCTGTGCTCTTTTAAAAGAAGATGAAATCATAGCCGTCAACAGGGGAGCGGGTATTTTACCGTTATTGGAGTTATATGATGCAGAACCTCAAAAGATGGAAACGGCTCTTTTGGTGGATAAAGTTATCGGTCGGGCAACGGCTATGATTGCGCTGAATGGGAAAGTCGGCGCCGTTCATGCGGGCGTTATGAGTGAGGATGCCTTAGAATTGCTTGAAGAAAAGGGCGTGTCGGCAACTTACGATAAATTAGTTCCGAAAATACTCAATCGTCAAGGAAACGGTTTGTGTCCTATGGAAAAAGCCGTTCAAAAAATAACAGTTCCGCAAGAGGCTGTAAGCGTTTTAAGAGAAGAACTTCAAAAAATGAAAGGAAAAAAATAAAATGAAAAAAAGATTGGAATGGGTTGACGGTATAAAGGCTTTAAGTGCCATTTGTGTTTGTATTTTTCATTATGTGTTGGCTTTTTATCCAAAGGGATTTGTCGGTTTTTCATCGGGCGTTCCTCCTGAAAAAGAAACAGAGGTTTTTTGGACTAATTTTCCGTGGTCCGTTGTTTCCAATGCCTCGTTTCCTCTTTATCTTTTCTTCGGGTTGTTGGCTTTTCTTCCGGCATATAAATGTTTTAAAGATAAATCGGTAGCGCATTTAAAAGCGCAAGCCATAAAGCGTTATTTTCGTTTTGTTATTCCTGTTGTTTCCTGCACGTTGATAGCGTATGCGTTTTGGAAAATGGGTATTTGTAAAAATGTGGAACTTGCCGATTTTACGGGGTCTTCGTGGTTGGTTGCGCTTGTTCCCGAAAGTGTTTCTCTAAAAGAGGCGCTTTATTCCGGTTTTATCAAAGTGTTTGTTCGTTCTGACGGAAGTTATTACAGTGCCCTTTGGTGTATGTATCTTATCTTCATCGGGTCTTATGCCGTCTATGCGTTTTTAGGGTTGTACGGTTGTTCTGTGTGGCGAGTAGGCGCTTATGTGATTATGGTGCCTATTTTGTTTATATTCCCGAAGTATGCCACATTCTTTTTTGTTATTCCTGTGGCTGATTTATATGCAAAGGGAATCCGTGGTGAAAATATAGGAAAACAACTTATCGTTTTGGGGCTGGGTATAGGTCTTATATTACCTGTGCCATTGACACCGTTTGTGATAGACGAAATAACCTATGCCATAGGGGCAACATTGGTGCTGACCGGTTGTGTTATGAGTGAAGATGTTCAAAAAGTTTTATCGGCAAAATGGCTTTCAGGACTGGGTAAAATGTCTTTTTCGCTTATTTTATCACACTTCTTTGTTTTGCAGGCCTTTTCGGCACCTCTTTTTATTGTTTTGGCTTTTAGGGGTGTTTCGTTTTATTTCAATTTATTCTTGACAATGTTATTGTCTGTCGTTTTCATCTGGATGTTTATGGTTGCTTTTTATGAGTGTATAGAAGAACCGTCTGAAAAATTGGTCAATAAGATATATAAGCGTTTTTTTGATAAAAGTCCTAAGCAGGAGGAAGTAAATGCCTGTTCTTGTTAAGAACAATTTGCCCGTTATTAAACATCTTGAAGAGGAGGGCTTGTTTGACAGCAGATATAAAAAACCGATTCCAGAATACCCCAAAGCAGTCGGCGTTGTAACAGCTTCAACCGGCGCGGCGGTAAGGGATATTATAAACGTCATTACGCGCCGCTATCCGCTCTCGGAGATAATTCTGTACCC
>JAFQJY010000146.1 GCA_017414845.1 Alphaproteobacteria bacterium
AATACCCCATCACAAGAAGATAAAACCTACATACAACGAGCCAGAAATGTCAAAAACGCTTTCGGCGTTTCAGAACCCGAAAAAATCAAAGGAAAAAACATCCTCCTGATAGATGACGTATTAACGACAGGCGCAACTCTTTCTTCTTGCGCCCATGCACTCAAAAAAGCAGGCGCCAAGAAAGTTTATTGTCTGACACTGGCACGGACTCGTCAAATTTGAGAAATCATCAATTTATAAAGAATACTGTCTTGAAGTGCTTGAAACGAAGCATCTATGACGTCACCTGAAAAACCGACGGTAGACCATCTGTGCCCTTGGCTATCCATTGCATCCACAAGAACACGAGTTGTAGAACCCGTTCCCTTATCGCCGTCAAAAATACGAACCTTATAGTCTTTAAGTTTAAAATCAGCCAGACAACCGTAGACAGGAACAAGCACCTTAAACAAGGCATTTGCCAACGCATCAACCGGACCGTTACCGTCAGCCGCTTCAATATACTCTTTTTCGCCGACTTTCATCCGAACCGTTGCATCAGATGTCGTCACCAGTTGACCTCTGATATTATAGCGTCGTTCATCAATCACACGAAACGAGTGTAATTCAAAAAATGTCGGTATAACGGAAAGAACGGATTTGACTAAAATTTCAAAACTGGCTTCTGCACCGTCATAAGAATAGCCCATATATTCTTTTTCTTTTACCAAGCGAAGCAGTTGATTTATCCTTTCGTCTTTCGGATCAATTTTTATATTCTGCGCCTTTAAAAAAGAGAGGATATTTGAGCGACCTGCTTGCTGTGAAACAAGGATTTTCCTTTCATTTCCGATAGATTCAGGACTGATATGCTCATAACTTTTCGGATTTTTGGAAATAGCAGACACATGTAATCCGCCCTTATGTGTAAACGCAGATTTACCGACATACGCCTGATATTTATTCGGCAAAAGATTTAAACGTTCATAAAGTGTATTGGAAAGTTTTGTTAAACGCTTCAAATCCTCTTTCGTTTGGCTTGTTTTAAATCCCATTTTTAAAACAAGTGTCGGAATAACAGCCATCAAATCAGCATTACCACACCGTTCTCCGATACCGTTGATGGTTCCTTGTACCAAACGAGCCCCTGCTCTGACGGCAGCAAGCGAATTAGCCACACCGTTCCCCGTATCATTATGACAATGAATACCGACGGAAATATACGGCATTTTTTCAAGAACCTTTCGGACAATTTCTTCAATTTCAAACGGGAGTGTCCCTCCGTTTGTATCACACATCACTATCCATGATGCCCCTGCATTCCATGCTGTTTTAATACAGGAAAGTGTATATTCCGGATTGGCTTTAAACCCGTCAAAAAAATGTTCGGCATCAAAAAGGACTTCTTTTGAAAAAGACTTTGCACGCAGAACGGAATCCCGTATCAATGTCAGGTTTTCTTCCAGTTCTATCCCTAACGCATGCGTTACATGAAAATCCCAACTTTTACCGACAATTGTTACACAAGGTGCCTTATTTTCAAGAAGTTTATCAAAAGCACCACTCGGCATTTTTTGTGTCATACCAAATGCAGAAACTTTTGAGAATGTTGTTTCTTCTAAATTGTCAAAAAATTCCGTATCCAAAGGATTAGCACCGGGCCATCCTCCTTCCACATAGTCCATTTTAAATGCATCCAATTGTGATAACAGGTATTTTTTATCTGACACAGATAAATCTACGCCCTGCATCTGAACGCCGTCACGGAGCGTTGTATCGTAAAGATAAACTCTTTCCATTAAAAGTCTTCCGTCAACAGTTCAGAGGTTTCCTTAGCATTTCTCAGGCAAACCATCCCTTGTGCATGATAACCTGAGTCAACATGCAAAACTTCACCTGTCACACCGGCGCCCCACTTACTGAGCAGGAATGTTGCAGCACCTCCGACTTCTTCCAAACTGATATTGCGTCCCAAAGGTGTATTGAGTTCGGAAAAGCGCATCATATGCCTGAAACCACCGATACCGGAAGCAGCCAACGTCCGAACAGGGCCGGCAGAAATAGCATTGACCGTAATTTTTCTTTCACCTAAATCAAATGCTAAATAACGAACAGAAGCCTCCAAAGCCGCTTTGGCAACACCCATCACATTGTAGTTAGGAAGTACGCGTTCTGCTCCCAAATAACTGAGTGTCAGACAAGAACCACCGTCATTCATAATTTCACTGGCTCTGCGACAAACATCCGTAAACGAAAACACGGAAATATCCATTGTGTTGATGAAATTAGCGTGCGTTGTATTCATATAACGCCCACGCAACTCTTCCTTATCAGAAAAAGCAATCGCATGAACAACAAAGTCAATTTTGCCCATTTTGGTTTTCAGTTCTTCAAACAGCGCATCCATACTGGCTTCATTTGTCACATCACATTCAATCATTGTTGAAACGCCGATACTCTGTGCAAGAGGTTCTACACGACGTTTCAAAGCCTCTCCTTGATATGTAAAAGCCAATTCGGCACCGTTTGCCGCTAATTCTTTTGCAATTCCCCATGCAATAGAGTGGTCATTGGCAACGCCCATAATTAAACCTTTTTTTCCTTGCATTAAAGCTGTCATTGTCAATTCTCCTTTTTTTATTTAACAGAAATACCGATTTTATCACGAATAATCGCAATAC
>JAFQJY010000011.1 GCA_017414845.1 Alphaproteobacteria bacterium
CTTACCGATAACGGCAACTTTTGAATCGGCTTTTTTGCAAACAGCTTTTTTCTCAGCCTTACAAACAGCCTTTTTAGAAGCATTAAATGCTTCGCAAGCTTCCACCCAGCACTCATACGCACAACCATCGGGACAACCTTTGTTTTCCCAAATGTAGTAAGCGGCCAAACGGATAGATTCCATATCTTTTTCGTTCATTGTTTTCTCCCATAGTTACTCAAAAGAATTTCCACAAGGCTATAATATACACTATTTTTTCATATAAAACAAGGACTTTTTTCACTTTTTTCATTTTTTTTATTTTTCCCTGAAAAAAATACTTTTAATGCTGTTTTGTTGTCAGCATTTTTATCTTGGGAAAATCTTCCTGTGTTTTGTTTAAATGCCAATCATTTCTTGCTAAAAAGACCCAATCGCCCTCATTATCCGTACCGACGTTTCCTCTGTTTTTTTCCGTAAAATCCTTGACGGCGTTAGTATCCCCCTCCACCCAACGGGCAGACACAAAACTCGTTGGTTCAAAGATAACAGGCACTTCATATTCCATACGAATTCTGTCTGCTAAAATCTGAAACTGCAAAGCACCGACAACGCCGACAATCCAATCTGAGCCTATAAGTGGTTTAACAACCGTTGCAGCACCCTCTTCTGCCAACTGCATCAAAGCCTTTCCCAAATGCTTTGCTTTGAGCGGATCAACCGGACGCGCCTTTTGTAACAACTCAGGAGCAAAACTCGGAATACCTGAAAAATTAAAACGTTCCCCCTCTGTCAGGGTATCACCTATACGCAAATTTCCGTGGTTCGGTATACCGATAATATCACCGGCATAGGCATCTTCGGCAAGTTCCCTCTCCTGCGCCAAAAACAAAACCGGATTATGTAGTACAAGTTGTTTATCACTTCTGATATGCAGTAGTTTCATTCCTCTTTTAAAATGTCCCGAACAAACACGCATAAATGCAATCCTGTCACGATGTTTCGGGTCCATATTCGCCTGTATTTTAAAAACGAATCCGGAAACCTTTTCATCTGTTGGCAGAATTTCCTTACTCTCTACCTTTTGAGCACGAGGCGACGGTGCCATTTGCATCAGCCCTTCCAACAATTCCTTCACCCCGAAATTATTGATGGCACTTCCGAAAAAGACGGGCGTCATAGAACCGTCCAAATATGCTTTCTCATCAAATGTAGGACATAAAGCCTGAACCATCTCCACATCTTCTCGCAATTTTGCGACCTGTTCAGAAGGTATAAGCGTTTCTATATCCTTTCCCGCTATATCCTCAATCAACACCTCATTTTGAGGAAGAGCGCTTTTATCAGCATTTCTGTCCATCAAATAGAGTTTTTTATTAAGAACGCCATAACATCCCTTAAAATCACGCCCCATACCAATCGGCCAAGTTGCAGGCGAAACTTCTAACGCCAACGTTTCCTCAATTTCTTCCAACAGAGCGAACGGATCCTGCCCTTCTCTGTCTAATTTATTGATAAAAGTAATAATGGGAATATCTCGCAAACGACAAACTTCAAAAAGTTTTCTTGTCTGGGCTTCAATACCTTTGGCGGCATCTATAACCATAACAGCGCTATCTACTGCCGTTAAAACACGATAAGTATCCTCACTGAAATCCTCATGCCCCGGAGTATCCAACAGATTAAACGTACAGCCGTTATATTCAAACGTCATCACGGATGAAGCAACGGAAATACCACGTTCCTGCTCCACTTTCATCCAGTCGGAATGCGCATTTCTTCCCTCTCTTTTAGCCTTAACCGCACCGGCCATAGCAATAGCGCCTCCGAACAAAAGCAGTTTTTCCGTCAAAGTTGTCTTACCTGCGTCAGGGTGTGAAATAATCGCAAATGTTCTTCTCTTTTGTGTAATCGTATCAAGTTTTTCCGTCATTTTCAGTTTTTCCTTTAAAATCACTGCATATTTAACAAATTTTTGACATAAAGTCCATCTTTTTTTCAAAAAAGTCTAGACTTTACTTTTTTATTAGATTATATTATTTGCCTACGGTTCTTGTAAGGACTGCGGGCGTGGTGAAATTGGTAGACACGTCGGATTTAGGTTCCGATGGAGAAATCCATGGGGGTTCAAGTCCCTCCGCCCGCACCATAAAGAGCATAACAGAGTTTATATAAAGTCTAAAACATAGGAAAAACAAATGAAGATCAACGAAACAAAAACTGCCGGACTGGTTCACTCTTTTGATGTTGTCGTATCAGCCAGCGAATTTGAAAAAGAAAACAAAAAGAAACTTGAAAAGGTGGCGTCTCAATCTAAACTTCCCGGCTTTCGTCCGGGAAAGGCTCCTTTGACGGTCATTGAACAAAAATATGGACAGTCCTGCCGTGCGGAAACTGCCGAGTATTTTATGCAGGAAGCCTCTGCCGAAGCCTTAACGAAGGCAAAATTACGGGCTGCTCAGGCTCCTCGTGTTGACATCAAGACCTTTGAAAACGGAAAAGATTTTGAGTTTTCCATGGAAATTGAAGTCTTGCCGGAAATCAAAGATGTTGATTTATCTGAAATTGAATTGACCCGTCTGACGGCAGAAGCAACGGATAAAGAAATCGGCGAGGCATTGGACAGATTGGCACGGAGCCATACAACAACCGAAAAAGTTGATGAAAAACGTGCCACGAAAAAAGGCGATATTATCGTTATTGACTTTGTCGGCAAAATGAACGGAGAAGAGTTCAGAGGCGGAAAAGGAAATGATTACTACTTGGAACTCGGTTCAAACACATTTATTCCCGGATTTGAGGACCAACTGACCGGAGTGGAAGTCGGTGCCGATGCTGTTGTCAATGTAAAATTCCCCGAAAACTATCACGCCAAAGACCTAGCCGGAAAAGAAGCGGTTTTTGATGTTAAAGTTAAAGAATTGCGTTCATTAAAAAAGGCTGAAATCAATGATGAATTCGCTAAAATTTTCGGACAGGAAAATCTGGAAGAACTTAAAAAACTCATCAAAGAAGAATTGACACGTGAATATGCTCATGTTTCCAAAACGCATCTGAAACGTGCTATTTTAGATACTCTTGTTGAAAAATGCGATTTTGAAGCACCTGCCTCTATGTTAGAGGGTGAATTTAATGCCATTTGGACACAGTTTGAAAAGGCACGCAAAAACAATGACATTGATGAGGAAGAAAAGAAAAAATCAGATGACGAACTCAAAAAAGAGTATCGTTCCATTTCCGAACGTCGTGTTAAATTAGGTCTTTTATTGGCTGAAATTGCCAACAAGAACAAAATTACCTTAACAGATGATGATATCAGCAAGGCTATTGCAGCCGAAGCGGCTCGTTATCCCGGAAAAGAACAGGCTGTTTTTGATTTCTATGCCAAAAACACTCGGGCTCTTGAAGGCTTGAAAGCACCGTTATTTGAAGAAAAAGTAATGGATTTCATTATCAGCAAAATCAAGACGGAAGACAAAGTTCTCTCTGTTGAAGAACTTTATGCCTTTGATCCGGATAAAAAATAAAAAAGGAGAATAAATAATGACTTACCCGTTTCCCGAAACCGCAAATTATCTTGTTCCGACTGTCGTAGAGCAAACCGGCAGAGGGGAACGGGCATTTGATATTTATTCTCGGCTTTTAAAAGAACGAATTATCTTTTTAACCGGACAGGTGGAAGACAGTGTCGCCAGTCTTATCTGTGCACAACTTCTTTTTTTAGAAGCAGAAGATCCTAAAAAGGAAATCTCCTTTTATATCAATTCTCCGGGTGGTATTGTCACGTCGGGACTGGCAATTTTAGATACGATGAACTATATTAAATGTCCGGTGGCAACGATTGTTATGGGACAAGCGGCTTCTATGGGTTCATTATTGTTATGTGCAGGTCAAAAAGGTCGTCGTATGGCTCTTCCGAACGCTCGCATCATGATACACCAACCCTCCGGCGGATTTCAGGGACAGGCATCTGATATAGAAATTCATGCACGGGAAATTTTGGATTTAAGGCAACGGCTCAACAAAATCTATGTAGAAAGAACCGGTCAAACCTTAAAAACGATTGAAAAAGCCATGGAGCGGGACAATTTTATGACACCTCAGGAAGCAAAAGATTTTGGTCTAATTGATGAAATCATTACTTCAAGAGACGATTTAAAATAGGAGGACAACTATGGCAAAAAAAGAGGAAAAAACGCTTGTATGTTCTTTTTGTAATAAGAACCAGAATGAAGTCAACAAGCTGATTTCAGGCAGAACTTTTCAGACAGATGACGGCAAGACACACACTGCTTTTATCTGTGATGAGTGTATAGAGTTATGTGCCAAGATTATGGCGCAAGAAATTTTCGGCGAGGAGACCGAAACTGAAACAAAAAAGGTTAAAATATCCTCTCCGAAAGAAATTAAAGAATTTTTAGACCAATATGTCATCGGACAGGAAAAAGCCAAAAAAGTTCTCTCTGTTGCCGTTTACAATCACTATAAAAGACTAAACAATCAGAAAAAATCTGAGGATGTTGAAATTACAAAATCCAACATTCTTCTCATAGGTGCCACAGGATGCGGAAAAACTTTTTTGGCAAGAACGCTTGCAAAGATTCTCAACGTTCCTTTTGCCATTGCTGATGCGACGACCCTGACAGAGGCCGGTTATGTCGGCGATGATGTGGAAAACATTATTGTTAAATTGCTTCAAGCAGCCGACTATGATGTTGAAAAAGCCCAAAAAGGTATCATTTATATTGATGAGATTGATAAAATATCCCGTAAAAGTGATAGCGCTTCCATTACACGAGATGTTTCGGGAGAAGGCGTTCAACAGGCCCTTTTAAAAATGATTGAAGGGACTGTTGCCTCGGTTCCCCCACAGGGCGGTCGCAAACATCCGCAACAGGAACTGATACAGGTGGACACTTCTGAAATTTTATTCATTTGTGGCGGTGCTTTCCAAGGGATTGAAAAACTGATTGAGCGCAGAACGGATAAAAGTTCTATCGGTTTTGGAGCAAAAGTTCATGACACGGATGAAAAAACGACCGGCGAACTTCTTGAAAAGCTGGAAACGGAGGATTTACTGAAATTCGGTTTAATTCCTGAATTTGTCGGAAGATTACCGGTTATTGCGACATTAGACGATTTGGATGAAAAGACCTTGTGTACCATTTTAACAGAGCCAAAAAACGCTTTAACAAAGCAGTATAAGGCTCTCTTTGGCATGGAAGACGTTAAATTGACATTTACGAAAAACGCCTGTAAGGCCGTTGCTAAAAAAGCATTAGAGCGGAAAACAGGGGCTCGGGGACTGCGTGCCATTATGGAAACATTATTGATAGATGTTATGTATGAATTACCTTCCATGAAAAACATAGAAGAAGTTATTATCAATGAACATGTCGTGAACGGAGAAAGCGAACCTTTATTCGTTTTTGCAGAGGATCAAAAAACGGGAAGTTAAAAATGACAGAAAAAGAAGAAAAGATTTCAAAAACAGCGGAAAGAAAAACAAAGTCGCCCTGTGCGGAATGTCCTAAAAACAAAAAAAAACAAACCGAAAATGAAAAAAACATTTATCCGGTATTGCCTTTGCGGGACATTGTTGTTTTTCCACATATGATTGTTCCTCTTTTTGTAGGACGTGAGAAATCTGTCAATGCACTGGACAGTGTTGTGAATGGAGATAAGCAGATTCTCCTTGTCAGTCAAAAAGACTCGGCTGTTGATAACCCGAAATCAGATGATTTAAACAGAACAGGGACACTATCTACGGTATTACAGTTACTCAGGCTTCCTGACGGAACCGTCAAAGTTTTAATAGAAGGGATTAAACGTGCAAAAATAGAGGAGTTTATTACCGAAACGCCCTATTTCCAAGCACATGTTTCCGACTATCCTGACGAAGAAAACGCTGAGAAAGAACAGGATTTGAATGCTCTCTTTCTAACCGTTAAAACACAGTTTGAAAGTTATGTTCGTTTAAACAAGCGCATTTCACCGGAGGCTCTTGTTTCCGTCAGTCAAATGAAAAGTCCCGAGATGCTCGCTGATGCCGTTGCATCACACTTGAGCATCAAATTGGCAGAGAAACAACGGATTTTGGAACTGCCCTCTCTTGCCGAACGTTTAGAAGCACTTTTTGAGGCTATGGAAAATGAAATCAATGTCTTACAGGTAGAAAGTAAAATTCGTCGCCGTGTTAAAAGACAAATGGAAAAAACACAACGTGAATACTACTTGAACGAACAAATGAAAGCCATTCAAAAGGAACTCGGTGACGGCAACGAATACAGTGACGTACAGGAACTTGAAAAGAAAGTTGACAAAGCCCGTATGCCGAAAGAAGCCCGAGAAAAAGCAAAAGGCGAAC
>JAFQJY010000001.1 GCA_017414845.1 Alphaproteobacteria bacterium
ACGACAGAAAAAGATTAGCCTGTATATCTGCTTTAACCGAACTTTTAAACACATTACTTCCTGAGCGAGAAAATGTTTCTGTTTTTTATGAACAACTCGTATCATTTACACAACACCTAAATGACGAAGATTGGCTTAAACACTATATTCTTTTAGAAGTTTTTCTTCTTAAAATAATTGGTTTCGGATTAGATTTAAAAACCTGTGCCGGTGGAGGGAACAACCATGATTTAGCATACGTATCTCCCAAAACAGGACGAGCCGTCAGTAAAGAAAAAGGATTGCCTTATCATGATAAATTACTTCATTTACCAAAATTTCTTTGGCAAGACTGCGAAGCCGAAACGGACGAATTGAGAAAAGGACTTTATCTGACCGGATTTTTTCTTTCACAACACATTAAAGAAATGCCTTTATCCAGATCAAAATTACTCTGATGGGAATAAATCTGATTTTACAAAGCAACTGTTACGACTTTTACATTCTGTTCACAGCAAATCAATAATTTGAGTGTCTCCTACTTACCTTTTCCGATTTTCCTTGACTTTAAAGGGAAAATTTTGTATAATCTTTCTCAAAAGAAAAGGAGAATAATATGGAACGTGATGTCGGTTTTATAGAAAAAAGCTATAAACAACTTGGAAATCCTTATGCAGCATTCGCACGCCTTAATTTACAGGATTTGCTTCTTTTTGGATTTTACTCTCCTGCTGTTTTGGAACAAATGCTTATTCAAAAGGATAAGATACCTTACTACATTCTGGGAAGCGTTCCGAAAGAGATAAAGGAATTAGCCGAACAAAAACTTTCACCGGAAGAAACAGAAAAGAAAATCCGTTCTTTTTACTTGGATAAAGCCATTGACACATTAGAAAAATACAGTCACTGTCCGGTTCCGATGCAACCCGTTTATAAAGACGGCGATATCTTGGTGGCAGAAAAACCTGAAAAGGAATACTTTGACGAAACAACGGGAATTTTAGTTAAGCCGACTTACAGAGATCTTCTGTCCAAAAGCGGACACGAACGTTTGGAAGAACTCAAAAAAGCCCGTGAAAATGGCGACTTATCTGATAAAGTAAAGGAAATTGCTATTCATAGCGGAAACAAATTTATGTTGGATACGTCTTTATTTGCACCTCTCCCCGGTATCGGACGTTTAAACACTCTTAAAAGCAATATAAAAAACATCATTGTTTATGCGACGACCGGTTGTTATGGAAACTGTTCTCATTGCGGGTATAGTGCCTCCTCAAAAGTACGACATATGCCCTATCCGATGTTGCTTAAGATATTTGAACAAGTCGGATTAAACGAGGAATATACACAGGATAATTATACGTGTCCGGAGGGAAAACAACAACAACGCTCTCCTCGTCCGCCGATGATTTATTCAGATTCGGATCCGCTCAGTTATTATGACCCGATTATCGGTGCTGATGCCGGCGACTTTTATTTTGCTCAAAAGAACAAAAACCCCTATTTTACAATGCCTGTTGTTTCTAAGGGACTTTTACATATGAATCGTGATGAACTTTTAGAAAAAAAAGAAACCGTTTCTTTCGGAAAACTTTTTGAAAACGGTACAATTACGCTTTCATGGGTCAATTTACCCGGAGAAAACAACGATAAGAACGACACTCGCATCAAAAACACAGTATGGGTTGCCAAAAAGATACTGACAGAAC
>JAFQJY010000147.1 GCA_017414845.1 Alphaproteobacteria bacterium
AGGTGCTGTACCTGATCTCTCCCCACAGGCACTAAATCAGCGTTAAACATCAGAATATCGGCTGCCATCAACACAGGATAATTAAACAGCCCCATATTGACACCGTCATCTTCGTCACGTCCCTCTGCACGATTTTTTTCAACGACGGCTTTATAGGCATGTGCTCTGTTCATAAACCCTTTCGGACAAACGCAGTCCAAAATCAAAGAAAGTTCAAAAATCTCAGGAATATCCGATTGACGATAAAACAGTGTTTTTTCAGGGTCAAGTCCTAAGGAAAGATATGTCAACGCCAATTCAAACGTCAATTCACGCATAACTTTTTTGTCTTGAATAAAGTTTAACCCGTGATAATCGGCAATAAACAAATAAGAACGGAAATCATCACTTTTAACCATATCCAAACAGGGCTTGAGCATACCGAGATAATTCCCCAAGTGGGGTAATCCCGTCGGCTTGATACCTGATAATAATGTTTTCATCTTTTCTCCTTTATCAACTTATAAAAAAATCGCCTTTCTTCTTGAAAAAAGGCGACATCTTGAACACGCTGGCAAGATTACGCCTCCGGCCAAGTCCACCAAATAATGACTTCTTCTTTCCTTATGTTCATTTTAAAACATCTCTTTCTAAGGTAGGATTTTATGTCTTTTTTCTCTAAAATGTCAATAAAAATTTTAATTCAGATGCATTTTTTATTTGATTTTTATGAAAAAGCGCTTTAAACTTAAAGAAAAAAGAAACAGTGGAGAAAAAAATGGCAGAAGTCATCAGTTTAAAAGACGGCGATTATGATATTCTTCAAAACGAAGCGAAAGAAATCCTTATCGCTATTAAAGCTCGTATCACAGGTATGAAATCACCTCAAATTATTTATGACGGTGAGGACAGAGTTTTATTCTATCGCAATCCGGAATTGGTGGTTGCCATCAATGATGTTCCTGAGGAGGCTCGGGAGGCCATTATGGATGTCAGCAAGGTTTTAATGGTGGAAGTCCATGACGATTCCATTGTTTCGGAATATATGGTACCGATAAAGAAAGTTCCTAAAATCCCTGTTTTCGGATAATTTAAATTTTAAAACCTTCTTTTAATTCATCGAAAGCAGTCTCTAAATCAGGGCTCGCTTTTTAATGGCACATACACTTCACATCCGCCATGTTCAACCATATAGGTATTGACATGAATATCATTGACATGGGCTTCTCCTAAAAGCCGACAAAAACTGTCTCTCTTTTCCCATTCAACCTTAATTTCTTTGGCTTTACTCAGCAGTTCTTGAAGTTTTTGTTTAGATTCTTGTCCGCGTCTTATAACTTCATCCAGCGATTTTTGATAGTATTCCCCTTGAAAGTAGGCGCGCCTACCTCTTCGGGTTTCATAACAGTCAATATCTTTTAATCTGACGCTTGTTGATTCTCCGTGAAGCAGGACTTTAAAAGTATCTCCGTCCAGTACTTCCGTTAAAGGAACTACCGCTTGATGTGCAAATACGGGAAATGCACAGAATACAAAAATAAGAAAAATTAAAAACATAATAAAACACCTTTCAGCCCAAGTTATTTATCCTTAGGTGGTGGATGTCGTTATCTACAAACAATACAAGAAGTAGCCCACTTATTCGTGCAAGCCTTATTTCGTGGCATCCACCTTTTCGGTGAACCCAGTGGCACGAAAAACCTCTGTTTTAAAACAAAAGTTTCCGATACCTGTATTGTTTGGGACTAACGATTCCCTGTTAAGATTGGGCAACCTTAACGCCTGCCATTATAAAGTAAGAAATTAAAGAAAGCAATTAATTTTTGATGATAATTTACGGTTTGCAAAAAACATATCAAAAGCAAATCATAAAACCCGGAAAATAAAGGATATAAAAACACCTTTCATCCACCTAAAAGTGGTTGGATGATACAAACTACGAACCTTATGAGAAATAGACCGGTTTATTCGTACAAGCCTTATATCACCGGCGCCCACCTTTTCGGTAATCAAAATGATTATCTCTCGGGGCAGAGGCGCGTTTCAGTCTGTCATTGATGGCAAGGCCCAAACCGAACATCGGTATCGGCATAACGGCAATTCCCGTATACTTTTCCTTATCGTCCAAAAGATGCATCATAGAAAAAAGATTACTTGCTGCCTCTTTCAAATCTCCGTCAGGGCTGAGATTTAAGGTTGCCTTATCTGTTTTACCGAAACCAAGGACAGCCTCTCCCTTAAAAAACTCAGTTGCATTCATTCGCAACTTCAAGTTCGGTGCATAATGACTTTTAAGTTGTCCGGGGGAACGAGGCAAACTTTCATCTTTTTCCTGTCTTGCGACAGGACCGATTACTTTTTCAATTTCCTCCACAGCCAAGCCTCCATACCGTAAAACAACAGGCGTCTCCGTTGTCATCAGTAAAATCGTAGACTCAACACCGACTGTACACGCCCCACCATCCAAAACAAACGGCGTTTTATCCCCAAAAGAATCCCGAACATGCTGAGCTGTTGTCGGGCTAATTGTACCGGAAGCATTTGCACTGGGCGCCACAATCGGAACACCACTTTTTTCAATCAATGAAAGTGCTGTCGGATGGTTAGGCATTCGGACAGCTAATGTATCCAAACCGGCACTTGCCAAAAGAGAAACACCGCTTTTCCTTTTCAAAACCATCGTCAAAGGTCCCGGCCAAAAAACACTTGCCAACTTTTCGGCCAGAGGGGTTATTTCCACAATTTCTCTTGCCATATCCAAACTGCTGACATGAGCAATCAGCGGATTGAAAGTCGGTCTGTTTTTAAGCGCATAAATCTCTGCAACCGCCTCATCCATCAAGGCATTTGCGCCAAGACCGTAGACCGTTTCTGTTGGGAAAACAACCAGTTTTCCCTCTCTGATTAAAGCAGATGCCATATCCATTTTTATTCGTTATACCTTTTTGTCCGAGTTTTATCAGGTATCTCAAATTTACCGGAATCAAACACACAATAAGTATGTGCAACCAAATAAGTGTTCGATCTTCTGACAGTGCCATCCGTTGCAACAAACTCTGCAGAAATAGACCAAGTTTTAACAGGCTCATCAACTTCACTTGTCATAAAACCGACCTCTGACTTTTCAGTACCGACATCCGGAACAATTCTGATAATCATATGATCATCTTGTTTTTCCACCCGATGAACAGTCACAGTTGATCCGGAAGCATCAGACAAATTGACATCCGTCAACGTTGCTTTACCAAGTTCTGTAGAAGTCGGTTGAACGACAATCGCTTGAACATAACCATTCGGGCATCTAGGGGCATCTACACTTTCATCACCCGAAGAAACATTAATAACCTGTATCCTTTTACTGATATAATTGGGCAAAATTTCACTCAATCTTGCGCCACCCCGAGACATCACTTTGATATCATTCATCACGGAAGTATATGCCGGATCCAACGAATAATGACTGTAAACACACTGACTGTTTTCGCAGACGAGTCCGGCAGGGCAAGGGTTTGTATCATTGCATGAAATTGTATTTCCGTTGTTATCTTTTGCAACCTCTTTTAGTGAATCAGGAACTTCCTCACTTGTCAAAATCGCCCCTTTAATAAAGACTTCTCCTGTTGTTCCGTTGACTTCAAAAAGAGGTTCACAGGCTTCGGATGCAGTACCACCGGAAAGCGTTTCCCCACGACCGGCAATTGCCATACCCGTTTGTCCATATCCCGTCAAACAAGTATTCTTATCCATATCTTTCGGACCGACGGATAAAAACTGTAATGCA
>JAFQJY010000012.1 GCA_017414845.1 Alphaproteobacteria bacterium
AAAATGTCCGAAAAAAAAGACATAACGGGTTGGCTTGTATTAGATAAACCGCTCGGTATGAGTTCTGCGCAGGCTGTCGGGAAAGTCAAGCATCTTCTTCATCCGAAAAAAATAGGACACGCCGGAACTTTAGACCCTTTGGCCAGTGGTGTTCTCCCTTTGGCACTAGGGAAAGCGACTCGAACCGTTTCCTATGTCATGGACGGACATAAAAAGTATCGCTTTGAAATTACATTCGGAAAGGCAACGACAACCGACGATGCCGAAGGTGAAATTATTAAAACGTCTTCCAAACTTCCGACAGAAGAAGAAATTCGTCAAATTCTGCCTCAATTTACGGGAAAATAACGCAAACACCCCCTATTTACAGTGCTTTAAAAGTCAACGGAAAACGAGCCTATGAGTTAGCACGACAAGGCGAAGATTTTCATCTAAACGAACGGGAAATAGAAATTTTTGACCTGACTTTCATTGAAACCACCAGCCCAGACAAAGTCATACTGGAAGCAAGTTGTTCCAAGGGAACTTATATTCGTTCTCTCGGACGGGATATAGCTGAAAAATTGGGTAGTGTCGGTCATATTTCCTACCTTCGCCGAATAAAATGTGGAAAATTTGAAGAAAAAGATGCAATTTCTCTTGAAAAATTGGAAAAAATCATATATGGTGAAAACCAAGAGCAATTCCTTATTCCGATTGAAACCGTTCTGAGCGACATCTTGGAATTGGCGGTTAGTCGGAAAGAGGCTCTGGCACTCAGTCAAGGACAGGTTTTAAAAAACCGTTCAAACTTAAAAAATGGCTTTTATAAAGCGCTTTTTGAAGGAATGCTGATTGCTTTCGTAGATGTAGATACGGATAACATCCGACCTACAAAAGTATTTAAACAAAATTTTTAAAAGGAAAATTAAGATGTCGATTACAAAAGAAAAAAAACAAGAACTGATTAAAGAATTCGCTACAAAAGAAGGAGATACAGGTTCTCCCGAAGTTCAAGTTGCCGTTTTGACAGAACGCATCAACAACTTGACGGAACACATGAAATCTCATAAAAAAGACTTCATCTCCCGTCGTGGTTTACTGTTGATGGTTTCTTCTCGTCGTCGTTTACTTGACTATGTAAAGAAAAATGATCAGTCTCGTTATGAAACACTGATTAAGAGATTAGGTTTACGTAAGTAAATTTAATTTGGAATAAGGGCTTATCCGAAAAGGATAAGCCTTTGTTCCACGAAAGAGGCATGAGGGCATGCTTCTTTTTAAGATGAAATGATGAAAAGGAAAATATATATGTCTTTATTTACAGTACACAAAAAAGAAATTGAATGGGGCGGAAGAACGCTTTCCATTGAAACCGGAAAAGTCGGAAGACAAGCCAATGGTTCTGTTATCGTTCGTTACGGCAACACAATAGTTCATTGCGCTGTTTGTGCTTCTAAAACTGCGCCGGAAACATACGAAGATTTTATCCCGTTGACAGTCAATTATATTGAAAAAACTTATGCTGCCGGAAAAATTCCCGGAGGTTTTTTCAAACGTGAAGGAAAACCTTCCGAAGGCGAAATTCTTATCTCTCGCTTGATTGACCGTCCGATACGTCCTTTGTTTGCAAAAGGATTTAACAACGAAACTCAAGTGACTTGTACACTTTTAAGCTTTGATTCAGAAAACACACCGGATATCGTTGCCATTGTTGCGGCATCTGCCGCCTTAACAATTTCAGGCATTCCGTTCTTGGGTCCTGTTGCTGCTGCCAAAGTCGGCTATATTGATGGTGAATATGTTTTAAATCCATCAACAAAAACCATAAAAAACAGTCAGTTAGAATTGGTTGTTGCCGGTACAAAAGACGGCGTTTTGATGGTTGAATCCGAAGCAAAAGAATTGTCTGAAGAAGTTATGCTCAATGCCGTTGAATTCGGGCATAAGTCTTTCCAACCTGTCATTGACATGATTATTTCTTTGGCTGAAGAATGTGCGAAAGAGCCTTGGGAAATTGCCGAAAAACCGGCTGAGTATACGGAAGTTCAAAATGAATTGGCCGAAAAATTTACGACGGAACTTACAGAGGCTTTCCGTATCCGTGAAAAATTAAAACGCTATACGGCTATTGAGGAAATTCTTGAAAAAGCAAAAGCGCTCTACGCTGAAGATGAATTAAAATCTCAATTTGTTGCACCGATTTTCCATGATTTGGAAGCAACGGTTATGCGTTCAGAAGTTTTAAATACAGGAATTCGTATTGACGGTCGTGATACAAAAACCGTTCGTCCGATTGAGACAGAAGTCGGTTTACTGCCGAAAGCACACGGGTCTGCCCTGTTCACACGTGGTGAAACGCAAGGATTAGTCGTTGCAACACTCGGCAGTGGTGACGATGAGCAAATCGTTGATTCATTGGAAGGTGAATACAAACAAAAGTTTATGTTGCACTATAACTTCCCTCCGTTCTGTGTTGGTGAATGTGGCCGTATCGGCTCTCCCGGACGTCGTGAAATCGGTCATGGAAAACTGGCGTGGCGCGCTATTCACCCAATGCTTCCGACGGAAGATGAATTCCCTTATACAATCCGTGTTGTATCCGAGATTATGGAATCAAACGGTTCTTCTTCTATGGCAACGGTTTGCGGAACAACTTTGTCTTTAATGGATGCCGGCGTTCCGATGAAACGCCCTGTTGCCGGTATTGCTATGGGATTGATTAAAGAAGGTGAAAAATTCACGGTTTTAACAGACATTATGGGTGACGAAGACCACTTGGGCGATATGGACTTTAAAGTCGCCGGAACAAAAGACGGTGTTACGGCGCTTCAAATGGACATTAAAATCACTTCCATCACGAAAGAAATTATGGATGTGGCATTGAAACAGGCAAAAGAAGGCCGTATGCATATCCTCGGTAAGATGGCAGAGAGTTTGGCTGAGCCGAGAGCCGAAGTTTCTCCGAATGCGCCCAGAATTACAACAATTATGGTTCCGAAAGACAAAATCCGTGAAGTTATCGGAACCGGTGGGAAAGTCATTCGTGAAATCGTTGAAAAGACTGGTTGTAAAGTGGATATAAACGACGACGGTGTTTGTCAGATCGCTTCTACGGATGCTGCTGGTGGAGAAGCCGCACTCAACTGGATTAAAGGTATCGTCTGCGAACCGGAAGAAGGTGAAATTTACACAGGTAAAGTTGTCAAAATCATGGACTTCGGTGCTTTTGTAAACTTCATGGGTTCACGGGACGGCTTGGTTCATGTATCCGAGATTCGTCCTGAACGTGTTGAAAACGTCACAGATGTTTTAAACGAAGGGGATATTGTCAAGGTAAAGTACTTAGGCGTTGACCGTCGTGGTAAAATGAAACTGACGATGAAATACATCAATCAGGAAACAGGCGAAGAAATTCGTCCTGAAAACGCAGAAAGTTCCGAAGGAACAGATGCTTCTGAAAAGAAAAAGAAACATAAAAAAGAAAAAACAGAAGAATAATTTTCTGCTTGTAGAAGAAAACGCTCTTTGGGAAATTTCTTGAAGAGCGTTTTTTTTATTGATAATAACGAACAATTTCTGGCAGAAGACTAGGCAATTTCATCCGTAAACAGCTGAGCCTCCCCCGTATTTCATAGAAGGCATACCAGACAACCCGATGGAAAGTATTGCAAGAACAAACCATCTGTCATACGACAGGCAAAGGTAATCAGACCGAAACAAGCAAACAACCTAAAAACAAAACGGAAAAAGGACTCTGATAAAGTATTTTTTATTGACAAAACAGAAGAAGTAATGTATAGTTCCTCTCTAGCAGAGGGTTGGGCAATTGCGGTCGGAAACGGCTGAGGAAAGTCCGGG
>JAFQJY010000148.1 GCA_017414845.1 Alphaproteobacteria bacterium
CGCTCATATCCGTCAAAGGATGTTCGGCCAATTTCCAAAGGATTTCAGAACCGACTGTCACAGATTGAGCCCCTGTCAAAGCGACTTCATGAACCTGTTGTACATTCTTAAAGGAAGCCGCCAACACTTTTGTATCCAATCCATGTAAATCAAACAATTCCGTAATCATAGAAACAACATTGACACCCATACCGCTAATATTGTCAATACGGTTGACATAAGGTGCTGTAAAATCTGCCCCGCAATTAGCGGCGATAAGAGCCTGTTGCGGTGTATAAATGGCCGTAGCCGTTACACCATACCCCTCTTTCTTCAAAATCTGCATAGCCTTATAGCCGGCATCAGATACAGGGATTTTTACAAAAAGTTCGCCGTCCACCTCTTCCCGAATACGTGTGGCATCTTTAATCATATCTTCCGTTGTAGTTCCAAGTACCTGCACATGCAACATCTTGTCGCCGATTATAGAACGTATCTCTCTCAACAATTCAAAGAAAGGTTTCTTTTCCTTTGTAATAATTGTCGGATTTGTCGTTACACCTGCAAGCGGAAAAATGTCGCAGGCTTTTTTTATTTCTTCTGTATTTGCACTATCTAATAAATATAGCATTTTAAGTTCCTTTCAATGCCTCTCCTTATACTCTTTTTTTAAAAAAAGGCAAGATTTTATTTGAAAAAATTTTCATTTTATCATAGTATGAAGTTCCGAAGGGAAGAAATAACAATGACACTTTCGGTTATCACTTTGATTTTACTTGTTTTTATATTTGGAATTATCTTATGGATGTTATTCCAGATAAAGAAGAATCCTATGGATTTAGAGCGTTTGGAACGTTCCGGTCGTGACGAATCGGCTCAACTACGTCAGGAATTATCACACACTCTTCTTCAATTTAACGAAGCAATCCGCAACAGTGTTGAGGGGCAACTGGATAAAATGCGTTCTACTGTTGATGAAAAATTGCAAACGACTCTTGAAAAAAGAATCGGAGAATCCTTTGCACAAGTCAGTGACAGGTTAGAAAAGGTCCATCAAGGACTTGGCCAAATGCAAACTTTGGCTGACGGTGTCGGCGACCTAAAACGTGTCTTATCCAATGTTAAAAGCCGTGGCGTTTGGGGAGAAGTCCAATTAGGAGCACTCTTGGAACAGGTCCTTTCTCCGGACCAGTACAGAAGTAACGTTCGCATTAAAGAAAACACGGCAGAATGTGTAGAGTACGCTGTTTGTCTGCCTGACGGTCTTATTCCGATAGATGCCAAATTTCCTTATGAAGATTACGAACGTTTGTTGGAAGCCTCTGAAATCGGAGATACGGAGAATCTGCTCAAAGCAGGTGCTGATTTGGAAAACCGCATAAAAACAGAGGCTAAACGTATTCATGATAAGTATATTGAAATTCCGAAAACAACCGATTTTGCCTTAATGTTTTTACCGACAGAAAGCCTTTATGCCGAAGTTATGCGTCGTCCCGGACTTTCCTCAGAAGTTCAGAGAAAATACAAAGTAACAATTACAGGACCCAGTACACTTTGGGCTATTTTAAACAGTCTTCAAATGGGTTTTAGAACGCTTGCCATTCAAAAGCGTTCCAGCGAAGTTTGGCAAACGCTTGGAGAAGCAAAAGCCGAATTTCAAAAATATGCTACTTGGACAGACAAAGTGAAAAATTATCTGTCTATGGCAACAAAAACACTGGATGAAGCCGGCACACGTACTCGTGCAGTTGAAAGAAAACTGCGTGATGTCTCCGAGTTACCGACCTCTGACACCGGTTCTGTAGAAAGTGGAGTTCCACCTTCTCTACCAAAAGAATAAAGTTGATTTTTTGTATAAAACGGATTA
>JAFQJY010000149.1 GCA_017414845.1 Alphaproteobacteria bacterium
GGTAAAAGAAGTGGCAATCATTTTCGTTCGTCTGGCAAGCAAACGGTTAGCACGACCTAAAACAGCATTTTGCTCGTGTAAAAAAACAGGAAAATGAAGGAATTGAGCCGCGAGCCCTGTCGGAACGGAAGCATATCCGCCAAATCCGATAACGGCTTTCGGTTTAAGTTTTAAAAGAAGAAAACCGGCTTGAAAACAGCCCAGCAAGAGTTTGATTGTAGCCAAAACTTTTTTGAAAAAACTGCGTCCGGTAATACCTTCGGCAACGACACGGTAAACTTTCCCCATACATTCGGGGATATTTTTGGCTCTCTTGTCCGTAATGAAGGCCGTTTCATAACCTCTGGCTTGTAATACTTGTGCTAAGGTTGCAGCCGGAAAAATATGCCCGCCCGTACCACCGGTTGTTAAAATAATCAAATCTTTTTTCATTCTTCATCTCCTATTGCAGAGCGCTTTCTCGTTAAAGACAGAATTATACCAAAACCAAGAGCCAAAGACAAGAGAGAAGAACCACCATACGAAATAAAAGGTAATGTCATTCCTTTTGTCGGCATCAGGTTGAGTGTGGAAGCCATATTGATAATGGCTTGAACACCGAACTGTGTTAAAAGTCCCGTTGTCGCTACCATACGGAAAAAATGACGTTGTTTACTGATGATCCAAAAACCACGGAGTAAAATAAACAGAAATAAAAGGACTAAACAGGCAGATAAAATAAATCCGTATTCTTCCGCAGCAACGGCTAAAATAAAATCCGTATGGGCATCGGGAAGACGTGCTTTGACGATACCTTCGCCGGGACCTCTGCCAAACCATCCGCTGTTACGAAGCGCTTCCAGAGAAGTTTTAACCTGATAAATATCACCGGAGGCAGGGTCTAAAAAACGGTTGATACGACTTTGAACATGAGGAAAGAAAAAATAGGCACTGACACCACTGACGGCGGCTAAAATGCCTAGGATAATCAGCCATAGAATAGGTAATCCTGCCAGAAAAAGTTCGCTTCCCCAAATGCAACTTGTCGTAATGCTCATACCGACATCAGGCTGACATAAAAGAAGAATTAAAACAGCAATCCAAAGACCGGCAGTAATACGTCCGCCCGGAAAATGAGAAAGTGTTTTACCTTTATAAAGAAAATAGGCACATGTAACGGCAAATACGGGTTTCATAAATTCAGACGGTTGAACGGATATACCGAACAGGTAAATCCAACGTCGTGCTCCTTTGACATTAGCACCGATAAGTGGCGTTAAAATCAAAAGAATAAAACAGAATATAAATCCGATAACACAGGTACGCCAAATCCATTTCGGCGTGAACATGGATATACCTAGCATTAAAAAAACAGACGGTATCAGGAAGATGATTTGTTTTTTGATAAAATGAAAGGAATCTTTAACGGCAAGGACTCTGTCAGCAACCTCAGGACTGGCAGAAAAGGTCAGTAAAACACCGAAAACAATTAAAAGGAAAATAGCCCAAAGCAATCCTTTGTCTAATGAGCGTGTCCATTCGGCAAGATATTTTTTGAATTTTAACAGTGTCTTACGGATGTTCATTTTCTACCTGATTTTCAATGTGGAAAGTCCGAGTAATGCTAAAATAATGGATATAATCCAAAAGCGAACGACAACTCGTGTTTCAGGCCATCCGCTTTTTTCAAAATGGTGATGAATGGGTGCCATCTTAAAAACACGTTTTCCACGGAGTTTATAAGAGGCAACCTGAATAATGTCAGAAAGTGCTTCTGCTACGAAAAGTCCACCGACGATGACAAGAACAATTTCGTGTTTTGTCGCAACAGCCATAGCCCCTAAGGCACCTCCCAATGCCAAAGAACCCGTATCCCCCATAAAAATTTGTGCAGGAGGCGCATTATACCAAAGAAAGCCTAAAACTGCTCCGATGACGGCACCACCGAAAATAGCCATTTCGCCGATACCGGAAACATAGTGAATTTGAAGATAATTTGAAAAAATGACATTTCCCGCTAAATAAGCAATAACGATAAAAACAAGGTTAGCCATAATGAGAGGGACAGAGACAAGACCGTCTAATCCGTCTGTTAAATTGACGGCGTTAGAAGAGCCGACAATGACAATGGCTCCTAAAATCAGATAAAAGAAACCGAGTTCCAACACAAAGTTTTTAAAGAAAGGGAAGATAAGTCCGGTAGCAATCGGTGAACCTGACACAGACGTAATCCAATAAACGGAGATAAGTGCAATCAGGGTTTGCCAAAACATTTTTTTTGAAAATGAAACACCAGCCGAATTTTTTTTGATGATTTTAAGGTAATCGTCAATAAAACCGAGCAGTCCTAAGGAGGCTGTCGTAAACAGTAATATCCAAATATAGGTATTTTTTAAATCTCCCCATAAAAAAACGGAAACAAAAAGACTAAACAGAATTAAAACACCACCCATCGTCGGTGTTCCCTGCTTTTTGAGATGTGTTTCAGGCCCGCAGGAACGAATGGGTTGTCCGCTTTTGCCTCTTAAAAAACGAATGACAAAAGGTCCTAAAAAAAGACAGATAAAAAGAGCCGTCATAATGGCAGCCCCCGTTCTGAAAGTCTGATATTTCAGAAGGTTGAGAAGTTTGGGTGCCAGTGGATATAAAAACGTATAAAACATCTATTTCTTTCCTTTTAATAATTCGTCAGTTATTTTATGAACATAAGAACCGTTAGAACCTTTGATGCATACAATATCCCCATCTTCAAGAGAAAGCAAGGAAAGAATGTCTGAGGCTTTTGAAACGGCATTTCCTTTTTGCCATTCCGGTAGTTTTTCAAAAAGCCGTTGCATTAAGGGACCTACCGTATAAATCTTATCTATACCCTCTAAATACGGCAATAAGTCTAAATGCATTTCTTCGGCATATTCCCCTAATTCCAGCATATCACCTAAAACGGCAATATGTCTTGTTCCTTTTATCTTCTTAAAAGAAGTCAGTGCAGCCTTCATAGAGGAAGGATTGGCATTATAACTTTCGTCAACAACGGTAATTTTTTTACCTTGCCAGAATGTTTCTGTTTTTTGTCCCCGTCCTTTGACGGCTGAAAAATCTTTAAGGCAGTTTATTCCGTTTTGCACATCAAGACCTAGACAGTTTAAAACTGCTAAAACGCCTAAAGAATTACTGACAAAATGCGATCCGTAAACGCCGAGGATATAAGATAAAGGCGTACCGAAATAATCTACGGAAACAACTGTTCCGTTATCTGTTTCCTTTGTGGCGAGAAGACGAACATCTGCACGTTCTGATTTTCCGAAAAAAGTGACA
>JAFQJY010000013.1 GCA_017414845.1 Alphaproteobacteria bacterium
ATTTTTTCAGAACTGTTTGTTTCGTCAAGTTGTTCCTGTCTCCATGTGGCACTACGAACAAGTCTGCGAATGATACGGTTGCTTTCGTCGGCATAGGCATAAGCTTCCAGAAGATTGGCATAAGCCTTACGTAGTTTCGGGACGGAAATCATCTTCATTGCAGATGTAATTTTTTCGGTTTGCCGAATACTGTTGATACGTGTCCGAAGTGTTTTTAATCCGCTCATTTTTCACTCTTACTTAAAAAATTCGTAACAAAATCTCTTAAAAAGTCATTTAATAGAGATATATCTTCATCGGAAAGTTTTTCTCTCTCTTCAATGAGGTCCGTTATGTGATAATTTTCTTCTTCAAGGCTTTGAAATAGGGCTTCTTCACATTTTTGTATCATGGACGGTTCTAAATTGTCAAAATAACCGTTTAAAACGGCATAAATAACAATAAACTCCTGAGGAAAAGAAAGCGGTTTTTCTTTCTTTTGTTTGAGAACTTCCGTAATGCGAACACCTCTTTTTAAAAGACTTTGTGCACTTTCATCCAAGTCCGATGCTATTTGTGAGAAAGAAAGCATTTCCCGATATTGTGCCAGTTCCAATTTCATAGAACCGGACACTTTTGCCAAAAGAGGTCTTTGCGCCTTTGATCCGACACGACTGACGGATAGACCAACATTGACGGCAGGGCGAATCCCTTGATGAAAAAGGGATGTTTCAAGAAAAATCTGACCGTCTGTGATAGAAATAACATTTGTCGGGATATAGGCTGATACATCACTTTCCTGTGTTTCTATAACAGGAATAGCCGTCAGTGATCCCCCGCCTTTTTCTTCACTCATCATAGCAGAACGTTCAAGTAAGCGTGAATGAAGATAGAAAATATCGCCCGGATAGGCCTCTCTGCCGGGGGGACGTTTCAGTAAAAGTGAAATTTGTCTGTACGCATTGGCATGTTTTGTTAAATCGTCATAAAAGATAAGAGCATTCATACCGTTATCCCGAAAATATTCGCCGATGGTTGTTCCCGTAAACGGGGCAAGATATTGCATCCCTGCCGTATCAGAAGCTCCGGCATTGATAACACAGGTATAGTCCAAAGCATTATGATTTTTAAGTGTTCTGACGATTTCTGCCACTGTTGACTGTTTTTGCCCGATAGCAACATAAATGCAATAAATTTTTTCTTTTTCGGACGTCGCTTGTGAATTGCGTTCTTTTTGAGCTAAAATCGTATCAACAATTAAAGAGGTTTTTCCGGTTTGCCTGTCTCCGATAATAAGTTCTCTCTGTCCCAGACCGATAGGAACCAAAGCATCAATAACTTTAATACCGGTTTGAAGAGGTGTCGTAACACTTTGACGTTCTACAATGCCGGGGGCAGGGGCTTCTATCGGTTTCATTTCCGGATACTTGATGTCGCCTAAATCATCAATCGGTTCTCCCAAAGCATTGACAACTCTGCCAAGCAAAGATTTTCCCGTCGGTGTGTGTGGAACAAACTCTGTTTGATAGGCTATATCCCCTTCCTTAAGACCGGTTGTTTCTCCTAACAGAACAACATCTGTTTTCTCAGGATAAAGATTAAATGCAATTCCGGTGGAACCGTTTGTAAATGCAATTAGTTCGCCTGCTTTTGTTTGACGCATGCCTTCTACACAAACAATATCGTCTTTAATGGAAACAATACGGCCGATTTTTTCTATCGGTGAGGTTAGTTTTCCATTTTCCTCCATTTTTTCAAGTTTTTCACGGAAGGCTTTCGGGGTTAAATGTTCAAGAGGGCTTTCGTTGAGTTCCTTTTCTAAAAGGGAAAGTTTTTTTCCAAGAGATAAATCAATCAGGGTTGAGGCCATTTCTATTTGAAAACCACCAAGAATCTCTGAATTTATCTGTCGTTCTATTTCAAAGTTATCTTCTTTTAATTCTCTTTTCAAAATTTCTAAAATAGCATCTTCTTCTTTATCAGAAAGAGGATAAGCACTTGTAATAACGACTTTTTCCATACAAATCTCCTTTATCCTTTCAAGATAACACAAGAAAGAATTTTATCAAAGAATTTTAATAAAAAAAGGAGAGATTAAATCTCTCCTAATTTCTTATCAAGCAGTTGATTGGCAAGTCCGGGATTGACTTTTCCCTGACTGGCTTTCATGATTTGTCCGACAAACCAACCTTTGAGTTTATCTTTACCGGCTTTTATTTCAGCAACTTTGTCCATATTGGCAGCCAAAACCTCAGCAATCATTGCTTCAATAGCCCCTGTATCGGAAACTTGCTTTAAGCCTTCTTCTTCAACAATGACAGAGGCTTCTTTGCCACTGGTAAACATTTTTTCAAAGACTTCTTTTGCTATTTTTCCGGAAATTGTACCATCATTGATTAAATCAATTAAACCACCTAAACTTTCCGGTTTAACAGGACTATTTTCAATGCTGATATATTCACGGTTTAATGCGGCAAACAAATCTCCCATAACCCAGTTAGCCACTTTTTTAGCATCTCTGCCTTCTGATGCCTTTTCAAAATAAGTTGCCGTTTCCTTATCGGCAACAATAATACGGGCATCATATTCGGGAAGTCCGAGTTCGCTCATATAACGTGCCTTTTTGGCTTCCGGCAATTCAGGAAGATTTTTGCGAATTTTCTCAATATATTCGTCCGTCAGACAAAGGGGTGGTAAATCTGGGTCCGGAAAATATCTGTAATCCAACGCATTTTCTTTGCTACGCATAGAACGAGTTTCCATATTAGCAGCATCAAAAAGACGTGTTTCCTGTGGAAAGTCTTGTCCTGCTTCGTAGAGGTCAACCTGACGATGAACTTCTAAATCAATAGCCTGCATAACGAATTTGACAGAGTTGACGTTTTTGATTTCAACACGGTGACGGTATCCCTCTTCGCCGACTTTACGAACGGAAACATTGATATCGCATCGCATTGAACCCTCATCCATATTGCCGTCGCAAGTGCCGAGATATCGGATAATGGAACGCAATTTTCTTAAATAATCACCGGCTTCTTCAGGAGAACGAATATCTGGTTTGCTGACAATTTCCATCAGACCGACACCGGCACGATTTAAATCAATATAGGAACAACTCGGATGCATATCATGAATGGATTTAGCGGCATCCTGTTCCAAATGAAGTCTGTCTACTCCGATTTTCCGAAGTTCGCCGTTTTCATTTGTAACTTCAATAAAACCTTCGCCGACAATCGGATAGAAAAGTTGCGTAATCTGATATCCCGTCGGTAAATCGCCGTAGAAATAATTTTTTCTGTCAAAAACAGAGTATTTATTGATTTGAGCATTCAAACCAAAACCCGTTTTGATACATTGCCGAACACATTCTTCATTTAATACAGGTAATTGCCCCGGCATACCACTGTCTAAAAAAGAAACATGTTGGTTAGGTTCTCCACCGAAAGAAGCACTGGCGCCTGAAAAAACCTTACTGTTGGAAATAATCTGACAATGGACTTCAAGTCCGCAAACCAATTCCCAATCACCTGTTTTACCACTTATTCTGTATGTCATTTTAATTTCTCCACCACATCTAAAACTTTCAATACCGTCGCATCATCCCACATACGACCGATAACTTGCAGACCGTTGTTGGCGCATCCGGCAGGAACACCTGTCAGACAAGAAGGCATTAAATAGTTGTCATTGAAACGCCCTTTGGCTGCGCCGTTTTTAGCCTCTTCAATGGTAAAAGGTTTGATAGGAACGGCAGGAGAAAATAAAACATCTACCTTTTCAAAAGCCTTATCAAAGTCCTGTTTAATCAAAGAACGCATTTTTTGTGCAGGCACGAAATAGTCGTGATACCCCTTGGCTGATGTAAAAAATGTGCCGAGTATCATCCTGTTACGTACTTCTTGTCCGAAACCGGCCATACGTGTATTCATATACATCTCATCAAGTGTAGCACCTTCTTCACGGACACCATAACGAACACCGTCATAGCGTGCCAGATTTGTTGTCGCTTCACCTTGAGAAATGACGTAGTAGACCATGCCGGCTTCTTATGTATGAGGCATATCAACATCAATGAGTTCTGCCCCTTCATCTTTCAAAAATTGAATAGCATTTTCCCAGTTTTCAGGTAATAACTCTTGATA
>JAFQJY010000150.1 GCA_017414845.1 Alphaproteobacteria bacterium
GCATCTTTCAAAGGACAACAATAACGTCCTGTCGGTTCATCGCAACATGTTCCGCCCATTTTCGGCATAGATAAATCATCGCCACAAATACCACCGTCACAAACCGAACAGTCCCCACAATCCGAATCCTGTTTACAGGCCAAATTACGAATTGCCCCGGGGACAACCGTACGAACGGCGACAACAGGTAATTCATACACAAACGACATCTTAACGGTCTTTTCTTCACCGCAAATCGTATCATCCCCACGATACGGCGATTTATCTACAATTCGCATTTTAACATCTTTAAGCGGATTCGTTAAAACCTTTTTACAAATTTTAGACGGCACTTCATGAACCTCAATCACAAAACCGTTCGGAATCATATATTGTTCTCTGATACCGTAAATCTGTACCGGATAGCCATACTCTGTTTCTTCCGGATAATTCAAAATCTTATATCCGGCTGTCGGAACGGCATCCAACCCTACTTCCGTCAAAATACTTTTAGAACGAAAAGCAATATCATGTGTCGTATTACTGACGATTAAACGTTCACGAAAAAAACTATATGCCAAATAGACACAAAATAAAAAGATAACAACAGCAACTTTTTGTAAGAGAGATGCAATAAATGTTTTCCCGCTCTGATAAAGTGTTTTTTGAGAAATTTCAGTCATATCATTCCTTCCTTTTTTTCTCACTCTATACACAAAAGCACCCTATCGTCAAGAAAAAAAACTATAGCAGACATATTATCTGCCACATTTTTTATTTTTTACTTGAAATTTATTTTTTTTAACGTATCATAAGCCCCATCAGTAAACAGTCCATTTTAAACTAAGAAAGGAAAAAAAATGACACGTCCTTTAATGCCGAAAGCAACGGCTGTATGGTTGCTTGAAAAAACAACACTGACATTTGAGCAAATTGCCGACTTCTGTCAGATGCATACTTTGGAAATACAGGCAATTGCCGACGGTGATGTTGCCTCTAATATTATGGGATTGGACCCTGTTTCCGGCGGGCAACTGACTGCCGACGAAATCAAACGTTGCGAAGCCGATTCAGAGGCTCGTCTTCAAATGGTGGAGCGGGAAGATGTTTCTCACTTAAAGAAGAAAACAACACGTTATACTTCTTTGGCGAATCGTTTAAATCGTCCGAATGCCATTGCTTGGTTACTGGAAAAACACCCTGAATTGACGGACAAGGAAATTTCCAAACTGATTCATACAACAAAACCTGCTATTGAGGCTATTCGTAACGGGACATATAAGGGTATGGCAGACTTGGAACCGCAAAATCCTGCAGCACTGGGTTTATGTTCTGATGCTGAATTAGCGCGGGCTGTTGCTTTGGCTGTTAAAGTTATCAAAGTTGACTAAGGAGACGAAAAAAATGGCAGATGAAACGACAATAACGAGCGGAAATGTGGATAGTGCACGTTTGACTTCTTATTTTGACAGAATTGAACGTTTAGAGGAAGAAGTTAAGGAACTTCGTGCTGACATCCGTGATGTGTATTCCGAAGCAAAGGGCAACGGATTTGACCCGAAAGTCATGAGACAGGTTCTTCGTTTAAAAAAGATGAATCCTGCCGACCGAGCCGAGACAGAGTTTTTAATGGAAAGTTATAAAGCCGCTCTCGGGCTGGAATAAAAAATCGGAACTTTAAAAAAAACAAACCCC
>JAFQJY010000151.1 GCA_017414845.1 Alphaproteobacteria bacterium
AGGGAAATCTTTTTCAGGCATACTTTCAATCAATTCCAAACCGCCGTTACTCAAATGCAGTCGTGGTTTATTGATTTGTCGTATCAGTTCTTGGTTATGTGTTGCTATAACAACCGTTGTTCCAAGTCTGTTTAATTCCAAAAACAAATGCATAATTCTCGCAGCCATCATATCGTCCACATTTCCGGTCGGCTCATCGGCAAGCAGTAAATCAGGACGGTTGATAATCGCACGTGCAATCGCAACACGCTGTTTTTCACCACCCGAAAGCGTTTCAGGATAACTTTCGGCACATTTTCCAAGTCCGACCCACGCCAGCAATTCATTGACCCGTTTTTTTATTTCCGATTCTCTCATGCCGGAAAGGCGCAACGGTAAAGCCACATTCTCGTAAGTTGTCAAATAGTCAAGTAATCTGAAATCTTGAAAAACAACACCGATTCGCCGACGAAGAGCCGGCATAGCCGAACGTTTCATACGTCCTAAATCCTTGCCGAACATCTGGATAACTCCGGCAGAAGGTCTGTTATCCAAGAACATTAAACTCAATAAAGAGGTTTTTCCCGAACCACTGGCTCCCGTAATAAAGTGAAAAGAGCCTCTATCCAAAGAAAACTGAATGTTATTCAGAATAACAGGACTGTTCTCGTATTTCATACGAACTCTGTGAAATGCAACAATCGGCACGAGTGAAGATACTTCTTTCATTTTTTCATTTCTCTCTTGTAATCCTTTTATAAATCATCTATTCTTTGGAATGTAACTTATTTTTAAAGGAAAGGCAAGCAAGATGTTAGTAACGTGTCAAAATTGTCATCGTGTTTATAAAGTGGTAGACGATTCCATTAAAGACGGAGAAAACACTTTTAAGTGTCAAATCTGCGGTTTTACTTGGACAACCTTTCTGGAAAAGAACTTGCCTGAAACGGAAGATAATGATATATCTTCAACAGAAAATGTTGCGACCGAGGAAACTGTCAACGTCTCGGAAGCACCTGTTTCCGAAGAAAAAGACTCTGCCGATTCTATTTTACCTGAAAACGAAGTTATTGTCACTGAAAGTATTTCTGTCAATGAAGAAGTGTCTGAAGAGGTTCAAAACGAGGATATTTCCCTACAAGAAGATATCGGATTATCTGAAAGCGAACAGGTTTCCGTTATTCCGACGCCACAGGAAACACTTATTTCAGAACCGACACCGGCTAATTTAGATGAAACGTTGTCTCAGATTGCAGAATTTCTCCCCGAAACACCGGCAACTCCGACGGAGGAAGATGTTCCGGTGGAGGAGCAAAAGTCAGAAAATTTTGAGAATATTCCTGAATTGGAACAGTTTGAGGAAATGCTTCAACAAAAAGACTATTCCAGATTTGCCCCAAAAGACGAAGAAATTGCCATAGAGGAAAAACAACCGGAAACACAGCCGATTGTACAGGCTGAAACCGTCGCATTACCCTCTCCTTTTGAGCGTTCCGAACCCGAAATGCCGACTGCTTTTATTGATCCGGAGCGACAGGAACCCTTGGCTGTGGTGCAGGAGTTTCCTGTTTTAGAAATCCCATCTGATGATAAATCGGAAGAAACACAGGAGGAAAAACCTCTGATAGAAGAACCTTTAATGCCTATCCGTAAAAAAGGAGGTATTTTTTGGGGACTTGTCGGTTACCTGTTGTTTCTTCTTATTTTCGGTGGCTTAGTTTTGTGGTTAGGAGAACCTCTTTTAAAACGTTTCTTCCCGGCTGTAACGCCTTTTTATGACAGAGCGTACGAGATTTACGATGATATCAGTGACAAAGTCGCATCAATGAAAGGGATTGAGTATGTTCACGCTGTTTATAAAAAAATAGATATTCGGACGAAGGCCGTCGGAGAAGGTCTTGATTTCAGAAATGTTCGGACAAACGCCGTTTACGAGAATAATGTACTGACATTGAATATATCAGGTAGTATTGTCAATACAACAGACGATGAAAAAATGTTGCCTTTTCTTTACTTTATCGTTTATGATAAGAAAGGAAATGAATTGCAAAATTTAACAAACGTTCCAAAGAAAGAAAGTCTAAAAGGTCGGGAAACGCTTGCTTTTAAGGGGAAAATTTCACCGCTTCATCCGGGAACGGTCAGAGCAGACATTACGTTCAGAAAGGAATAAAATGTACTTAAAGACATTTCTTGCAACGCTTTCTTCTGTTTTTCTTTTTGCCTCGTTCGTATATGCCGATTGTCCTCACGGAGACGCTCTTTGGGACAGGCAGGAATATCAAACAGCCGAAAGATATTATATGGAATGCGCCAGAAAAAACGACTCTGATGCTCTTTACAAACTCGGTTTAATTTATAAAAACGGTTATGTTGAACAACAAAAAGATGTTATCAAAGGACTTTCATTTTTACGTTTTTCTGCCGAAAACGGATATGCGCCGGCTCAAAGGGAACTCGGTGAAGCCTTGTTGGAACTGGAACAAAGTGAAAGCGGTCGTCAAATAATTTCAGAATATCAAGAAAAAATACAGCCGGCCTCTAAAGGCACAGGAATTCTTGCCAGAGCAAAAAAAACAGACTTATCTCCGTATGCTTGGATTTTATTGGCTGCTGAGAAAGAAGAAAACAAATGGTATTATCCCTGTAAAGCCGTTTCTGATGAAAAAGCCATTCAAATCATACAAGAAAGCCGTATGGGAAAAGACGCCAGAACAAAAGCAGTAACGGAAGCAGGTATGTGGAAAATGAGCAAATTACGTTCCACTGCCAAAGAAATTCTGCCCTTGGATGAGTATCGTACCTTTGAAAGAGCCGTTTTTTCAGAACAGGCTAGTCCTGCGGACAGAGCGTCTGCAATGGGGTATTTAAAACAAAAAATTGAAATGAGAAAAAAATGAGTAAAATTTTTATCAATACAATGGGTTGTCAAATG
>JAFQJY010000152.1 GCA_017414845.1 Alphaproteobacteria bacterium
AGAAGTCTTTTATCAATTGTCCCCTTAGCAGCCCATAAACCGTCAAAGTCCATTTCTGCACCCATACGATGGCGCATCCAAAGGTCTATCAGAACATTTCCCGGCCCGACATCAAAAGCCTTCATTTCTCCGAATTCCCCTAAAAAAGTGACAGAGGTAACTCCACTGACAGAAATAATGGCAATCGATTTTTTCATATTTCGTGTCATAGCATCAAAAAAGGTCGGAAAAATAGGAGAACCTTGTCCGCCTGAGGCTAAATCTGTTTGATAGAAACGTGTAACAACCGGAATATTAAAAGCATCTCTTAATTTTTCTGCGTCTCCGATTTGAATGCTGATTTTATCGGCAGGTCTGTGGAGGACTGTATGTCCGGAAAAGCCAATGGCATCAATTTGAAGTGCTGATTTGTCGGCTCTTTCCAATAAAGCCTGAACCGTATTTATGTGGTGTTCCGTGACCTTGTCTTCAACTTGTTTCAAATAAGAAGTATTCAATTGTCCCTTTTCGCCGAGAATACTGCGAATTTCTTCTTTAAGGTCTTCTGAATAGGGGCGTGAAATAGCCGTTTCTTTTTTAAAAATATCTGCACCGTCTGTTTCTAAAATAGCAGCGTCTACGCCAAAAATTGAAGTATCACTGGCAAGTCCGATAGTTGTAATGGGGTGTATTTGATTTTCCATGTTGTTTCTTTCTTCCTTATTTTCTATTATACGCACGATTTTAAACTAGACAAGTATTTTAAAACAATATATGTTATATTTATGAAAATAGTGACATTCGGTTGTAGAATAAATACGTATGAAAGCACACTTATCAGGTCATTCTTTGATGAGGAAGATGATATTGTCGTCATCAACTCATGTGCTGTTACGTCTGAGGCAGAACGGCAGTGTCGTCAGACTATTCGCAAATTAGCCTGTGAGAATCCGAGGTCAAAAATAGTCGTAACAGGGTGCGCTGTCCAACTTCATCCGGAACTTTATGGTGAAATGCCGGAGGTTTCTTTGGTTCTCGGAAATCGTGAAAAACTGATGAAGGAATGTTATCAAAAGGAAACGGGGAAAATTGTATCAGATATTAGAAAATCCGATTTTGATATTCCTCTTATTCGTGATTTTGAGGGTAAATCCCGTGCTTTTATTCAGGTACAGCAAGGGTGCGATAATAATTGTACGTTTTGTATTGTTCGGTTGGTTAGGGGAAAAAACAAGGGACTTTTGCCAAAAACGGTAGTGGAAGAAGTACAGGATTTAGTTCAAAAGGGGTTTTCTGAAATTGTTTTGACGGGAGTAGATTTGACAAGTTATCCCTATGGATTGTCTGATTTAACAGAGTTGATTTTAAAAGAGGTTTCTGATTTAAAAAGATTGCGTTTCGGTTCGTTAGATCCTGCCGGTGTTGATGAAAAACTGATTAAACTTTATCAGAATGAAGAACGGATTATGCCACATGCTCATTTTTCAATTCAAGCAGGAGATAATCTTGTTTTAAAACGAATGGGGCGTCGGCACTCACGGGAACAAGTCTTGGAATTGACGCAAAAATTGAAAGAGGCTCGTTCGGATATTATTTTCGGCGCCGATTTGATTACGGGATTTCCGACAGAAACGGAGGAGGCTTTTGAAAACACTATGGATTTAGTACGTCGGTGTCCGATAACATTACTTCATGTTTTCCCTTTTTCCGTTCGCAAGGAAACGGCTTCCTCTAAAATGCCCGCAGTTCCCGTTGCCGTTCGTAAAGAGCGGGCTTTCAGATTACGTACTCTTGGAAAAGAAATCCTTCGTACCTATCTTAATTCTCAGATAGATCTTAAAGAAAAGGTACTTGTGGAAGAAGAGGGCGTCGGGTATAATACGCACTACATTAAAACAAGGGTTCATCCGGAAATACCTGTCGGAGAAATTATAGAGGTTGTAAATAAAGGAGTTAGTCAAGATGAGTTTTTGGAAGCGTCTTAAAAAAGGGTTGGAAAAAACATCTGCCGGTTTAGAAAGAGCATTGGGTTTTTCCAGATTGGACAGTGATTCTTTAGAGGCTTTGGAAGAAAGTCTGATTATGACGGATATGGGCGTTAAAACGGCGACAAATCTCGTTGTACAGGTTGAAAAGGCAAAAGTTCAGACTTCAGAAGAGGCTAAGGAGGTGTTGGCAAAGAATTTGGAAACACTTCTGGAAACGGTGGCGGTTCCGTTCAAGATAGATACAACAAAAAAACCGTTTGTCATTTTAATGGTCGGGGTCAACGGAACAGGAAAAACAACAACAATCGGTAAACTGGCTATGAAAATGAAAGCAGACGGTTTAAAGGTGGCTTTCGGTGCGGCTGACACATTCAGAATGGCTGCGATAGAACAACTTAAAGAATGGGGAAAAAGAACAGATTGTCCTGTGTATGCCAAACAAATCGGATCAGATGCTGCCGGCGTTGCCTATGATGCTTTTGAACAGGCTAAAAAAGAGGAAATGGATGTCCTGTTTTTAGATACGGCAGGTCGTTTGCAAAATAAAAAAGAATTGATGGCAGAACTCCAAAAAATTGCTCGTGTGTTAAAGAAGTTAGACGATACGGCACCTCATGCCGTGTTGCTGTCGCTGGATGCGACGGTTGGACAAAATGCTCTGCAACAAGTCGCTGTTTTTAAGGAGATGATGGACGTTTCCGGAATCGTTATGACAAAATTGGACGGCACGGCAAAGGGGGGTATTTTGGTTGCGTTGGCTCAGCAATTCGGGTTGCCTATTTATTTTATCGGTGTCGGAGAACAACCTGAGGATTTAGACGTTTTTGAGCCGACTGCGTATGTTCATTCACTTTTGTCGTTAAAAAATGAAAAGAACGCTTGACAGAGATAAATAAAAAATCTACTTTATAACTAATTATTTTAAACAAAGGAAAGGAAAAACCATGTCAACATCTCATAAAGGATTAAAAACAACTGTTGCCGTTATCGTTTTGGCTGCTGCCGTTGCCGGTGGATTGTATGCTTATAAGCCGATGGCTGTTAAAAACGCTGTGGAGAGTGCTATTCAGAAGGAAGTTGATTCCCCGACTGTTGCCGTTATCGGGAATGAAAAGGTTACTTTGGCTGATTTAGAGGCTTTTAAACAAGAGAATCCACATCTTGCCGAAGTCCCGATGCAAATGATTTACGGCCAATTATTGGATACTTATGTCAATCAAAAAGTTCTTTTGGGACAGGCCGAAAAAATGAATCTGAAAGAAGACCCGACGGTAAAAAGACTTCTGAGTGATGCAGAAAAACAATTGTTGATGCAAGCCTATTTGGCACGTCAGATTGAAGCCCGTATGACACCGGAAAGACTGAAATTGATTTATGATGCAGAAATGAAGAATTTTGTTCCTGTGGATGAGGCAAAGATTCATCACATCCTCGTCAATACGGAAACAGAGGCAAAAGATATGATTGTTCAGTTAAATGCCGGTGCTGATTTTGCAGAGTTGGCATCCAAGTATTCTGTTGACGAAAATTCAAGCATCAGAGGTGGAGAACTCGGTTATATTCGTAAAGATATGTTGATACCGGAACTCGGAAATGCTGCGTTTGAGTTGAAAAAAGGCGAATATACAAAAGCGCCTGTTAAAACACCGGTCGGTTGGCATGTGATTTATGTGGACGATATTCGTCAGACAC
>JAFQJY010000153.1 GCA_017414845.1 Alphaproteobacteria bacterium
GACAGGCTCCAAAATGCAGAAATTTTAAAAGAAGTCAGGGGATGGGAAAAAACATCCGATCATGCACCTGTTTTATGCGTTCTAGAATAGAAAACTTTCAAGTGTTCTGCGAACTTCATTTGTGTTTTTACTCATAAGGGTGCTTCTCCAGATTTTTGCAACTTCCGTTCCGTAGTAGAGACCCATCAGATGACGGAAAAGGTGAGGGGCGTGCTCTTTTTGTAAGTCTAGGTAATCCATCATAGAAAATGCGATTTCTTTTCTGCTGGGGATAGAGAAGTTTTCTCCATAAAAAAGTCTGTCAATTTCTGATAAAAAATAGGGATTCGTATAGGAGGCACGTCCAATCATAACGCCGTCTGTTTTTCCGACAAGTTCCTGAATTTGAGAAACAGAGGTGATTTCGCCGTTAAAAATAATTTCAAGTTCGGGATACCTTTTTTTTATTTCAAAAACCTTTTCGGGATAAAGAGGAAGTTTTGTCCTGTTTTCTTTAGGTGAGAGTTTGCCGATTTGTGCAAATCGGGCATGAATAATGAATTTTTTGATACCTGCGTCAGCAATTGTTTCTATAAAGGCGGGTAAAGTATGCTCAATATCATCGCCGACAAGTCCAAGACGGGTTTTAAGTGTGATAGGGAGGTGTGTCCTTTGTTTCATCGCTTGTACAATTTGGACAATTGTCTCCGGTTTTCTCATCAAACAAGCCCCGAAACGTCCGGATTCTACACGACTGGAAGGACAACCGGCATTGATGTTGATTTCGCTGTAACCATAGGTTTCCCCGATTTTTGCACATTCGGCCATTATTTCAGGGGTGCTTCCGCCAAGTTGTAAAACAAGAGGTTTTTCTTCTTCGCTAAATGAAAGCAGACGGTCTCTGTTTCCTCTTAAAATGGCTTGTTCAGCAATCATTTCACTGTAAAACAGGCTTTTTTTTGTTATTTTTCTAAGAAAAAAACGGAAGTGTCTGTCCGTTAAATCTAACATAGGTGCAATTTCTATTTTCATCATTTTTACATTTATAACAAAAAAAACTTTTTTTTAAAAGAAAAGAGTTCTATGATGTAAGAAAAATGAAAGGAAATAAAATGCTGACAAAAAAAGAAATGGAAAGTTTGGAGAGTTATTTCAGAAAAATTCTTTCAAATCAAGATGTTGCCGTTAAGGCAGGAAGTGCGAAAGATTCTCCGGCCGAGGTTTATTTAAAAAAAGAATTCCTCGGAGTCGTTTACAAAAATGAAGACGAGGGAGAAATTTCTTATGATTTTAATATGTCAATTTTACCGGAAGATATGGAGGATTAAATGAAAAAAATACTTTTAGGAACGGTTTTTGGTTTTATGTGCTTAGGTGTTCCGTTGTACGTTTCGGCACAAGAAAATGAAATGCAACCGAATGTCGTCGCCGAAGAATTACCAACAGATGAGATACAAGAAAATGCTCAGGAAATTACAGACGGTGCAGAACCGATGGAAGAAGAACAAAACACCGAAGGAACTGAGAGTAAAATTTCTCCGGAAGATAAGGCTTTCTTAGATACGGTTTTGAAATTATTTGTTCCCGACTATCGTGACGAAATGGGAAAGACGAGTATTACAAAGGATGGAAAAGATTATGTTGTGACACTGCCGATGATAGGAGAGATTCGCTGTGTTCGTATAGAAGATTTGAACGGATATGCCCAATATCAGACAGAACTTCCGACTATCCCTGTTATGCGCCCGCTTTTGGGAGAAGTACAGATGACAAATTTAAAAAATACGGTTCGGTTTGTGCCTGAGTTTGGTGTTGTGTCTTACCAAGATACGACGGCTCAAGAGATTCTGTCTGATAAAGGGCTTTCTTTTAAGGATTTCGTTGCTAAAAGAAATATAAGCGAAAAAACGGATAAGATGATTGATGTGAAAACATTCGGTTCTTTAAGTCAGTTTTTGTTTGATGTTCCACCATATTTAAAAGTTGCCGTTGCAAGTATAAAGGGAGAGAGCGAACTTGAAAATACCCGTCTTTCCGATGAGGTGTTGATGCCTTTGGATGCTCAAAAAGGCAGTTATGAAACGGAAATTAAAGGCTTTGACTTTGCGACAATGTTATTTCCCGTTGAAAAAGTAAATCTGAATTTAAAAACAGAGGTGGAATATATCAATAAAAACGATATTTACGAAAGTGAAGTGGATATCGCCGTATCTGACATCAATGTTGTTTTAAAGGATAAGGTTTTGGAAAGTAAAATGCCGACCTATATTGATTTTGAAACAGATGCCGCCGGATTCACAAAAGAGGCTGTTTTGAAGGTGTATGAGGCCTCTAAAACAGCAAGCCTTGAACCGGGTAATCAGGCTTTGGCAAGAGTTGCCGTTGAAGAGATAAATAAAATGGCGCAGGATGTGAAATTAGATATTGAAAAGTTGGCTTTTGGAAACGAAAACTACGATGTCGTTCTAAGCGGAAAGGCACAGGTTTTTGAAACGTATACGGATTTTGACGGAAAATTGAGTATTCGTGGATTTGACTTTATTTCTCCCGAGCCGACAAAGATAGATGAGGCCGTATGCGAAAAAGAAAAAAAGGCTATGCAGGAATTGGTGTCTAAATCGTCAGAAGGAAGTTTCTCTTTAGACTATATTGCGCAGTTTGAAAAACAGAAAGAGGCTGTTCAAAAAGCCTGTGTTGCCGAAGAGAATTTACTGGATGATTTGCGCCCGTTTATTAAAACGGCGCAAAAAGAAAAAGATGATAAAGGACGTGAAATTCTTGTGTTTGACATCAAAACGAATGAAAACGAAACTTTCATCAACGGAGAAAAATCCGAAAAACTTTCTTTGAAAAATGAGGAATGATTTTAAATGACGGTTGATGAACTTAAAGAAAATTTTTCATATTTGACGGACTGGGAGAGCAGATACGCCTATCTCATTGAATTGGGTGAAAGTCTGCCTGTTTTCTCTGAGGAAGATAAAATACCCGAAAATAAAGTGGAAGGGTGTATGAGTCAGGTATGGTTGACTGCCCGTAGGGAAAATGATGTTTTTTATTTTAACGCAACAAGTGATGCCGTTATTGTTAAGGGGCTGATTGCCGTTGTTCTGTCGGCTTATTCAGGTAAAACGTCTGATGAAATTAAAAGAGTTGATATTCAAGGGCTTTTTGATGATTTAGACTTGGGTACTCATTTATCACCAACAAGAAGAAACGGTTTTTTTGCAATGGTTGAACGCATAAAAAATATATCTGCGTAAGATAAAAAATGTCGTTTTTGAGTTATCTTAAAATCCGAGTATTTTCTGCTCGGATTTTTTTTAATAAAATGTAAAAAAAACTTTCTTTTTTTTTAAAAAAGGTTATAATGAACATTGATGTGAAATTTTTAATTTATAGAAGAAAAGGAAAAGATTATGGCTGGAAGCATCAATAAAGTTACTTTGGTTGGAAATTTAGGTCGTGACCCTGAAATTCGTCATACAAGTACAGGTAAAAAAATTGCAAATTTTTCATTGGCAACATCGGATGTGTGGTGAGACGCCTCCGGTAATCGTCAAGAAAAGACAGAGTGGCACAGAATCGTCGTTTTTAATTCTAATGTAGCTGATTTTGTTGAACGCTTTTTGAAAAAAGGGTCAAAGGTTTATGTTGAAGGTGCTTTACAGACACGTAAATGGGCTGACAATAACGGACAGGATCGTTATGTGACAGAAATTGTTATCGGACAGTTCCGTGGTGAGTTGGTTTTGATGGATCCTCGTCCGTCTGACGGCGGATATGAAACCAATGTTTCTGCTGTAGCATCACCGGATGCCGGTTGGGATTCTACACCGGTTGGAGATGGTGAAGCATTTAATGACGAAATACCGTTTTAATTGAGACTTTCTGTTTCGTTTGAACTTATTGTTTTTGCAGGAAAAATAAAATGACAACATTAACAACGGATATTATGCCGGTTTGTGTAGAAGACGAAATGAAAAAGTCCTATTTGGACTATGCGATGAGTGTTATTGTTTCTCGTGCGCTTCCTGATGTACGAGACGGATTAAAGCCGGTTCATCGTCGTATTTTGTTTTCTATGTATGAAAACGGGTATGAATATAATAAACCTTTCAGAAAATCGGCACGTATCGTCGGTGATGTTATGGGTAAATATCACCCGCACGGCGATAGTGCGATTTATGAAGCAATGGTGCGTATGGCACAGCCGTTCTCTATGCGTGTTCCTCTGATTTCAAGTCAGGGAAACTTCGGTTCAATGGATGGCGATAAAGCAGCTGCCATGCGTTATACAGAGGCTCGCCTCGGGTATTCATCACATTGGCTTTTGGAAGATATTGACAAGGATACGGTAGATTTCAGACCTAACTATGATGAAAGTTGTTCGGAACCGGTTGTGTTGCCGGCTCGTTTCCCGAACTTACTTGTCAACGGTTCCGGTGGTATTGCTGTGGGTATGGCGACTAATATTGCTCCTCATAATTTGGGGGAAGTTTTGGACGCTTGTATCGCTATTATTGATAATCCTGATATCACATGTGAAGAATTGCATGAAATTGTGCCGGCCCCTGATTTCCCGACCGGAGGTATTATTTTAGGACGTGGTGCTTCTCGTTCTGCTGCGCTGACGGGACGTGGTTCTATTATCGTTCGTGGTCGTTGCTCTATTGAGGAAATCAAAAAAGATAAACAGGCGATTATTATCACGGAAATACCGTATCAGGTCAATAAGGCTGCCATGATTCAGAGAATGGCCGAACTTGTGAAAGAAAAAGTCATTGAAGGTATTTCTGATTTGCGTGACGAATCAGACAGAGAGGGCGTTCGTGTCGTCGTTGAATTAAAACGTGAGGCACAGGCTGAGGTTGTTTTAAATCAACTTTATAAATACACACCGCTTCAGAGCAGTTTCCCTGTCAATTCCTTGGCCTTGAACGGTGGTCGTCCGGAAGTGATGAATTTGGAGGCGATTTTACGGGCCTTTATTGCTTTCCGTGAAGAGGTGATTCGTCGTCGGACAATTTATAATCTGAATAAATCAAGAGACAGAGCGCATTTGTTGGTTGGTTTAGCCATTGCTGTTGCTAATATTGATAAAGTTATTGAAATGATAAAGACATCACCGGATCCGGCAGTTGCTAAACGCTTATTGATGGAAACAAGATGGGGGGCTTATGATGTTGAACCCTTGATTGAATTGATTGACGAGCCGGACAGAAAAGTCGTCAACGGCTGTTATTTCTTATCCGAAGCACAGGCCAGAGGTATTTTGGAACTGAAACTCCAACGGTTGACAGGTTTGGAACGTGATAAAATTCATGCTGAAGTCGGCGAGTTGAGTGTTATTATTAAAGATTTGCTTGATATTTTGGCATCTCATGAACGTTTATACGGGATTATGCGTGATGAATTTGTTAAAGTGAAAGATGAGTTTGCAACGCCTCGTTTAACGACGATTGAAGATGTTGAATTTGAACAGGATATTGAGGACTTGATACCTCGTGAAGATATGATTATCACAGTAACAAGTACCGGTTATATCAAACGAGTTCCTTTATCAACCTATCGTGCACAGCATCGTGGAGGAAAGGGACGGAGCGGAACATCTTTACGTGAGGAAGATCAGGTTATTAAGATTTTCCCTGCCTGTACACATGATCCGATATTGTTCTTCTCTAATAAAGGAATGGTTTATAAGATGAAAGCCTATCGTTTGCCGGAGGGAAGTCCTCAAAGTCTCGGTAAGGCTTTAATCAATCTGCTTCCGTTGGAACAGGATGAGAAAATTACGACAATGTTGACGCTTCCGGAAAAACAAGAGGATTGCAAGGATTTGAGTGCTATGTTTGCAACAAGTTCCGGTAATATCCGTCGGAGTCGGTTGGATGATTTCTATAATGTCAACAGCAACGGTAAGATTGCGATGAAACTGGATGAGGGGGATAAACTTGTAGATGTTCAGATTTGTCGTGAAGATCAAGATATCTTGATTTCATCAAGTGGTGGTCGTGCTATTCGTTTCCCTGTTGAAACACTTAGAATCGTTGCTTCTCGTTCTTCTATCGGTGTTCGTGGAATGAAACTCGGTAAGGATGAAGAAGTTGTTTCTATGTCCATTATTGACCATGCTTTTGCTGATACGGAAAAGAGAGATGCCTATCTTAAAATGGCAATTGCTAAACGGCGTGCTATGGGAACGGCGTCAGAAGAGGATACTTTTGATGCAGAAGAGGGCGATACAACCGAAAATACATTGCTTAGTGCCGAAGAATTTGAGAAAATGGAAACGGCAGAGCAGTTTATGCTCGGCTCGCTCAATATTTCGGAAACGGCGCGTGTCA
>JAFQJY010000154.1 GCA_017414845.1 Alphaproteobacteria bacterium
CTCTTTATGCATGGGGATTCGGTGTTTGGCAGGGAAAAAATTTCGTTCCTTATGTTATTTGCTACGGTGTATTGGCTGTTTTATCATTCATACGCCATCATGCTAACATTGCACGATTGCTGAACGGAACAGAAACAAAAATTAAAATGAAGAGGTCAAAATGATGAAAAAAGGAATTTTACTGACTTTATGTATATTGGTTGCCGGAACGGCTCAGGCCGATGAGGATTGGCTTGTTCGTCGTTTAAAGGCCTGTGAAAAAGGTTCAACCGATTGGGCTTGTCGTCATTTTGAGGAAAGTATGTCTAAAAAAGCCTCAGAGAATGAAAAAGTTGAAAGCGTCACTCAAAAAACAGAATCACAAACGGTTAAAAAAAGTGATACGAAATCGGTAAAGGGTACGGGAATCGCTCCTGTTAAACCTAAGGTTAAAGCAACGATGAAAAAGCCTGCTGATGTGACGGAGATTTCTGTCGGGGATACGATTGTTGATGAGTTTGAAGAAGTTGCCGAAAAGGATTGGATTATTCGTCGTATCAATGCATGTGAAGAAAATGAAGATGATTGGGCTTGCCGTCATTATAAGAGGGCATTGCAGGAAGCAAAGGAAGAAAAAGCCCGTATTTATAAAGAGCAGTTGGAAGAAGAACGTCGTCAAAAACTGCTTGCACAACAAGAAAAAGAAATGGCTGAGCGCCGTAAAGCCGAGGAAGAGGCTTTGGCAAAAGCAAAGGCTGAAAAACAACGTCTTGAGGAAGAACAACGTCGGTTGGCTGCATTGGTTGAGTTGGACAAACAGCGGGAAAAGGCTCGTTTAGAGGAATTGGAAAGACAGAGAAAAGTAGCAGAAGAGGCTGAACGGCAACGTATACAGAGAGAAAATGAACTCCGTAAAAAAGCCGAAGAAATTATCAAACGTCGTGTGGAAGAATCAAAAACATATAAAATACTTTCTTCCGGTGAGGAACGTCAGCAGGAGGATCGGATTTTGGCTGAGTACTATCGGTTAAAACTCAATCACAAGAGCGAGGGACTGGAAGAAAAAATAAATTGGTTGGAGCAGAGTAAAAATAATCTCTAAGTTCTGAAAATAATGAAGGGGTGCGAGTCGTCGCACCTCTTTTTTCATGTTGTCATAAAAAAACTTCTTTATTATATAAAGAAAGAAGAATGATGAAAAAAAAGACTTTACGAAAGGGTGTTTTTTCGCTACAAAATAAAAAAAATGTCATAACTTGGAAAAAGTAGGTGGAATATGTTGGTGAAAGATTTAACTTTTGATGAAAAGAAAGATTGGATACGCTTATCCAGAACCGAAAATGTAGGACCTGTTACATTTAAGACACTGCTGTCCGTCTACGGAACGCCGAAAAATGCGCTTAAAAATTTGCCTGATTTTGCAAAAAGAGGCGGACGCAAAAAACCGTTGGTTATTCCTGATGAGGGGCAAATTTGTGCTGAGATGGAAAAAGTAGAGGAACTGAACGGAACAATGCTTTGTTTTTGCGAAACAGATTTCCCGTCGCTTTTAAGACGAATTTCTGATTGCCCGATGGTTCTGACTGTTTTGGGCGATAAAATGCTTCTCAGAAAAAAAATGGTGGCGCTGGTAGGAACGAGAAATGCAACGCTTAACGGGAAAAATTTGGCACGAAAATTTGCATTGGATTTTGCCATGCAGGATTATGTCGTTGTTTCAGGTATGGCAAAAGGGATTGATACGGCCGCACATACAGGAGCATTGGATGCACCTCCCGATAAAGGAGGGACAATCGCTGTTTTGGGAACAGGTCCGGATGTAATTTATCCGCTTGAAAATGAAAAATTATACAGGGCATTGACAATTAAAGGGGCTGTTGTTTCCGAACTTCCGTTGGGGGCGAAGCCTTTTGCAGGACAATTTCCGAGAAGAAACAGAATTATTTCCGGTATGAGCAGGGCAACTGTCGTAATTGAGGCGCAACCTAATTCAGGGTCATTGATAACGGCAGATTTGGCACGTTCTCAGGGAAAGGATGTTTTTGCAGTTCCCGGTTTTCCTTCTGACCCGAGGAGTCAGGGAACAAATCAACTGATAAAAGAGGGTAAAGCGCAATTGACAGAGAGTGCTTCGGATGTGATTGAACGGATAGACAGTTCTTTTTCTAAGGTTCTTAGGGATTCTGAACAACTTGAAATCATATTTCCACAGATTTTGGCTGAAGAGGGGGAATTGGCAGTTATTCGTTCTGCCGTTAAAGAAAACCTGTCCGGTGAGCCTGTTTTTATAGATGATTTGGCACGTGAAATCGGTGCTACTTCCGATGCGCTTGGTATTGTTTTATCGGAAATGGAGTTGGCAGACCGTCTTGTTCGGTATGCCGGAAACAGAGTTGCATTAGTTATGTGAGGGAAAAATGAAACTGGTTATTGTAGAATCTCCGGCAAAAGCCAAAACAATCAATAAGTATTTAGGAAAAGACTATCAGGTTCTTGCAAGTTTCGGGCATATTCGGGATTTACCCGCCCAGAACGGCTCTGTTCTTCCAGAGAAAGATTTTCAGATGAAATGGGCAACCGATGCTAAGGGAGAAAAACATTTAAAAGATATTATTTCTGCATTATCAAAAGCAGATGAAGTTTATTTGGCCTCTGACCCTGATAGAGAGGGAGAGGCAATTGCGTGGCATATTGTTGAAGAACTGAAAAAACGTAAAAAATTATCTGTACCTTTTAAACGGGTTGTTTTTAACGAGATTACGAAAAATGCCGTGATGAACGGTATCAATAATCCTCGTGAGATTGACATGAATTTAGTCAATGCTTATTTGGCAAGACGTGCGCTTGATTATTTGGTCGGTTTTACACTGTCCCCTGTTTTATGGCGTAAACTTCCTGGAAGTAAATCGGCAGGACGGGTTCAGTCTGTGGCATTACGCTTGATTTGTGAAAGAGAAAAAGAAATTGAAAGTTTTAAAAAACAAGAGTACTGGACAATCAGTACGCAACTTGAAACGCTTAAAAAAGAGGAATTTAAGGCTACGCTCTCGGCTGTAAACGGTAAAAAATTAGCCAAGTTTGATATTCCGAATGAACAAGAGGCAGAAATTTTAAAAAAACAGATAGAATGTGAGACATTTACGGTTTCTGATGTTGAAAAAAAACAGGTAAAAAAAGCACCTGCACCGGCTTTTACGACTTCTACATTACAGCAGGAAGCATCAAGAAAACTTGGTTTTTCTGCTAAAAAAACAATGCAGATTGCTCAAAAACTTTACGAAGGCGGACATATTACCTATATGCGTACGGATGGTGTTGCATTGGCTCAAGAAGCAGTTATGTCTATGCGAGATTACATAATGCAGACGTTCGGCGAAAAATACTTGCCGGAAACACCTCGCTTTTATAAAAACAAAGTCAAAAATGCACAGGAAGCACACGAGGCAATTCGTCCGACACATATATTTAATTCTCCCGAAAAAATGGTTTCAGAATTGGATAAGGATGGTTTACGCCTTTATGAACTGATTTTTAAACGGGCTTTGGCCTGTCAGATGGCAAATGCTCTTTTGGATAAGGTTGCTGTTGATTTAATTTCTGGAAAAGGTGATTTAACTCTTCATGCAACAGGACAGACAATCGCTTTTGCAGGATTTATTAAACTTTATAAAGAAGATGTTGATGACGAAAAAGAAGAAGAAGATACACTTTTACCTGTTCTTGAAAAAGGGCAAAAGACAAACTTACTTTCTGTTTTACCGACACAACATTTTACAGAACCTCCACCACGATATTCAGAGGCAACTTTGGTTAAAAAAATGGAAGAACTCGGTATCGGTCGTCCGTCTACATATGCATCAATTTTATCCGTATTACAGGAAAGAGCCTATGCCGTTTTGGATAAGAAACGGTTTATTCCGGAGGACAGAGGACAGGTTGTAACGGCTTTTCTTGAAAACTTTTTCAGTCAGTATGTTCAGTATGATTTTACGGCTAAACTGGAAGAAGAACTGGATGATGTAAGCGCCGGTAATATGAATTGGACGGATTTGCTCAAAGGTTTTTGGACACATTTTGATAAGACAATTCAGGATGTTTCTCCCTATCGTACATCGGAGGTTTTGGATAAAGTAGCCATTTCTTTGGAACATCATCTGTTCCCGACTGAGGAAAGTAAGATTTGTCCGAAATGCGGACAGGGGCAATTAGGATTACGCAACAGCCGTTTCGGTGCGTTTATCGGTTGTTCAAGATACCCGGACTGTGATTACACACGCC
>JAFQJY010000155.1 GCA_017414845.1 Alphaproteobacteria bacterium
ATACGGCAACAATTGAAGGACCGTTTAAAGATGGGGGGACTTGTTGTGGAGTATATGAAGCAGATGGTTCATTTTATTACAATTGTGTGATTAAGGATCCTAATGCAGAAGAATGGGAAGCAATTATTGTTGAAGATCCGATTTGTTCTGATCCGTGCCTTTGTTATGGGTGTTAGGTTGAAAGTAAAATTTTATACTTAAAACGTATAACTTCTGCAGATGCTTTCCCACCAACTTACAATAAAAGTTAAAGGTATAGACACATGTGGTGGCGGATAGTTTGCCTTTATATTCTGTTTTTATAATTTAATATCTTTAATATTATTATGATCCCTATTTGACTTTTTTTGTTTTTTATGGCATAAATATTCTGATTTTATGTTTTAATCGGAATTGAGAGAGAATATGTGGATACTTACTTTTTTATTGCTGACAACTTTTTTGATTGCGTTTAGACAAAAAGCGCGCAGTATAGATTTAACGCTAGCTTCTGTAAAGGCGTTTTTACTTGTCTGTATTATTACGGCGATTTCTACGGAAATGCTCTCATTCTTCTATATATTTAACAGACCCGTTGTGTTGAGCCTTTGGAGTGGTTTGACGGTTCTTATGCTTGCTTTGTGTTTTAAAGAAAAAGAGGTTCTTTTAAAAAACTTTTCCGATTTCAAAAAAGAAGTAAAAGAACTTTTTAAAGCGCTTTCATGGGGCGACATTATTGTCTGTTTTATCTTTGTCATACTGCTGAGTTTTTTGGCGTTTGTCTGTTTTGCTTTTCCGACAAATCGTGGCGATCCCTACCATATGGCTCGTATAGGGCATTGGGTACAACAAGCATCTGTTTTACCGTATCCCGTTCGTGATGATCGCCAAATTATTGCGCTTCCTTTTGATGAATATTTAATGACACACTTCTTTTATATGACCGGTTCGGACAGGTTTGCACCGTTTGTTCAGTGGTTGACTTATTTTTATTGTGGCTTGGCTGTATCGTTGATGTGTGCATGGCTTAAATTAAAGCCGAAGTTTTGTTTGTACGGGTGTTTTGTGTTTTGGTTGATACCTATGTGCATTTTGCAGGCTGTCAGTGCCCAAAATAATATGATGGTTACTTTTTTTGTTTTGATGGCTGTGTTGTTTACTTTTAAAGGGGCAGAAGAAAAAACAAGGGAAAATATTTTTTACTGTTCTGTGGCTATGGCATGCGGTATGTTGACAAAAGGGACTTTCTATTTGTTTGTCATTCCTTTCGGTGCCTGGGCCGGAATTACCCTGATTCTAAGGGATAAGGTCTATGCTTTTAAAATGGCAATGGTCATTCTGGCAACGGCATTTGCAGTCAATTTGCCTGTTTGGTGGAGAAATACGGAGTTGTATGGGAATCCTATTTCTGCCAGTCAGGCGTTTTTGGAAAAATACAAGAGTTTTACAACGTCAAAACTGATTATTACCGATCCGTCGCCCAGAAAAACACTTATGATACTTTCAAAGAATCTGCTGTCACATACGGTCCCGTCTAAAAACAGTTTATTACCGGATTTTAATCCTGAAGTTAAGGCTCTTTTTAAGGCTCTCGGTTCTGATTTTCATGCAAGAGAAGTCAATATCAATTATGACCCTAAAAAAGGAAAACACGATTCGGTCAAGTATGTCGTTCATGAAAACAGGTCCGGAAATGCGTTTCATATGTATCTGATTATCTTTACAACTTTATTCTTTTTGTTTTCAAAAGAAAAAAAGAAGATGGGGCTTTATGTCGGTGTTCTATGGGGGATGTATCTGATGTATTGCTCTTTGATTAAATGGTCGCCGTTCAGAACACGCTTGGATATTCCGTTTTTTGCGTTTGCTATTCCGTTTATTATGTATATGGCTGAACGTTATAATTTTAAAAGGAGTTTCTTTTCTACAAATATAGCCGTTTTTATGTGCCTTTTTGTGATGAGTTATCCCTACTTTAATCATATGAAAAAGCGCTTGGTTGATTTAGATAAGACCCGTTATGAAACGCAATTCGTAACTAAAAAAACACTGAGGAAACCGTATACAAGCGCCGCCCAATTGATGCGTAGATATGATGTTGAGAATATGGGATATTATATCGTCAACACACAATGGGATTATATGCTTTTTCCGGCAGTTTGGGAACACGCAGGGACAAACAGAAAAATTCGTTCCGTTCGTGTACGACCTTATTACGCAAAACTTTGGGAAAAAAAGCCTTTTACTTATGAGGCTGTTCTGACAGATGATGAAAAATTTAAGGAAAAAATAGAACCTCTTTCGGAAAAAATAATTCCTTTATTTGAGGAAAGAAAAAGGACAAGAAAAAAAGAGGATAAAAAGAAAGATCAATTTTATTTTATTCTGCTCAAAAAACCAAGTTCGGATTATCATCAATAATCGTTGACAAAAGGTAGAGAAAAGAGTAAAGTAGAGAAAATCTAAGATTCCGAATCGGAGGAAAGGGAGAAAGAGGAATTAAAGAAAAAACGAAAAAGAAAGGAATAAAAAAATGGAAAAGGGCGTAACAACTATAAGTAGAAATCCTCGCAAACCCGCAGAACTCTACACACACACACACACACA
>JAFQJY010000156.1 GCA_017414845.1 Alphaproteobacteria bacterium
CAAATTCTTTTTCGGTTAAAATACCCTTTTCTTTTAATTGAGCCAGTTTTTCCAATTCATCCAAATTTAACACTAGCTAATCTCCTTTATCTCATAAGGACCGTATTTATTGTCATGAGACTGACTTGGCAAACAATATAAGTACAGCAAATAACCAGAATAACACAGATTAACTATGTTTATTGCCGTGACAACTTCGGATATGCTGGGGTCCCCAAAATAGAAACCTTCAATAAAACCACCACAAAAACCTATGATAAATGAAACACCCCAATACCAACCGCTACAACCAATATCATGTAAACGACGGATGCTTGCAAAAATACCAACAACGATAGGATAAATAGCGCCTATAGACAATGCGACAACAAAATCAATTCCCACAAGTCCGGCATCCAGTAAGAAAAAGGTACCCACCGATATTGCCACACAAAATATAACAGAAAACAAAACAAAACTCCAAAACTCAGAACGTGTTGCCCTTCCACTCGGTCCTTTTTTAAAGGAATCCAGAAAATATCCCCATGCTGAATTCTGATGACAATTTCCATCTACGCCACAATCTTCTTCCTCATCGTCTTCATACTTTACAAGAATAGCTTTTTTCTCTATCTCAAATTCTTTTTTTGTAAGAATGCCCTTTTCTTTTAAGCGAGCCAGTTTTTCTAATTTATCTATTTTTGACATTTTAATCTCCTTTCTTGATAAGTCAAAATTCGTACATACATATTAGAGCATAAACCACCGTTTATGCCCAACGGATATTTTACGAACCCACAAAAATATCTTGCGTCAAATTTCTTATTGAAAAATAATGATTTTTATAAAAAAACAAAAAAATACAATAATATGAAAAAAGTGGTTGATTTAAACGGTGGTTTATGCACAGTTTTTTTTGGTAAAAAAAACAGCCACCTACATCAGTAAGTGGCTGAAACATAGTTTAATTTAAAACTCCGAATTTAAAACTCATAACGAACCTTTGCCATTAAAGCATGCATATAACTTTTATAAGTTCCCTCTGATGTTTTGGATTTGTTATCCAAACGCTGATAACGGTACTCCAAACTTGCAATCAAAGGAATTACAAAAATCTCCGCATCAACTCCCGCCATCAACTGAAATCCCATCAACGTATCACTTTCATAGCGAACAGGCCCCATACCGGCACCGACATACGGAGATACCAATGGCAATGGGAACGGAATTGTTGCGTAAACATTAGCAAAAACGCCATCAAGATTGGTTTTTCCGGCACCTCTGGAAAGTTTAACACGATTATGAATATATTCCCCTTCCACACGAACCAAATCCACAAACGGTAAATCATAACCGACAGCCAAAGAGTAAACCGTAGAATCTTTATAATGTCCACGAGCGCCTTCTCTCAATCCGCTTCCAGAATTAGAAGCAACGCCTAATCCGGCTGAAACATAAAATTCAGCAGATGCATCAACTGAAAAGCCCAAAATAACGGCAAATGCCAATAATGATTTTAATAATTTCATTTTTACTCCTTTTGTTCAAAAACACCTCATCGTATGACTTTTTAATCCTAAAATCAAGAAAAAAACACCTGATAATCAAAATAACACTTGACATATTTTTGTCAATGTTTTAGTATAAAGAAAAAACAAAGAAGGGAGTCTCGTAACGATGCCACATTTTTCCGTATCAAAAGAACAGGAAGCCGTTTATATTAAAGCAGGACCTGCCGCTTTAAACAATCGTAAAATTGTTGAAGAAATGATGGATAGTCTTTCCTCCCTGGAAGTGCATCATGCAGTCATTCAAATATCCGACAACAAAGATGAAATTGATGACAGAATGCGCAGTTGTCTGTTTGATTTAAGGAAAAGACTGATAGAAACACCACAGTTGAGTGCCAAAGTTTTGCACCACAATCATGTTATTTTTAAAAAAGGGGTTGTATTTGACCCCACTACTAAAAAAGGCGTTAAAACAATTAAAACGATGGTTTCCAAGACAGAAATATCCGGAAGAAATATTACCTTTCAGGGAATTATGCCGGAGCCCTATTCTAAAGAGATGACGGAGTTGGTTGAAACGGTTCGTCACGAAAAACCGGAAACTCTGGTCTGTCGGTTAAATTTTAACCGTTTTGAAAATCGTTCCGAAGGAGAGGCAAAACTGAAAAACTTCAAAACAAGAACGGAAAAATTCTTACAAGCCCTTCGGGTAAAACTTGCGGAAGTAGGGAGCCTGCAAAGTATAGAAATACAGACCCCCTCCAGAGAAACGGCACATTTTTCGGAAATGAATATCCCCTCTTTCCGTCAACTTCCGATTTGTGTTCGTCGTATGTATGAGACTTGCAGGGCAAAAAAAGAGCATATTTACGAGTAAATTCACTCTCTTTTAACCAATTATTAAATAACTTTTTCTTAAACTTGTTTTATATCTTTATACTCTGTTTAAAGAAAGGAAAAAGTTATGAGTTTTAAGAAACACCTAATTCTGTCTACGGCCATTGTTTTTTGTTGTCTGGGCGTAGCAAATGCTGATCCGACTACACCTCCCTATATTGTCAACAGTGGCAATACATTGATTTTACCGGTTGCCGGTGGAGAAACAACATTTGCGGGAAACAACAATGCGCTCGGCGGTGGTGGTGTTATCAACAGTCAAGGAAATGTGACACTCGGAGCAATTTCCATCGGAACATCTGCCAGTTCTAATCAGGCTGCTTATGGTGGCGCTGTCTATAACGATACAGGAGCGTCCTTATCAGCAAACAACACCTCCTTTCAAAACAACATTGCCAACTATAACGGCGGGGACGGTGGTGCTATTCATAACAGCGGAACCATTTCCTCAATGAATCTTGTCAACATTGCGGGTAATACTGCTACAAATAACGGCGGAGGTATTTATAACGGTGGGACAGGTCTTATTGACCGTTTGAATGCCCGAGTAATATCTAATGTTGCAGATACGGGGAACGGTGCCGGTATCTATAACGACGGGATTGTCAATTTGATTACACATTCTGTTTTCACGGGTAATTCAGCAACGCAAGGTAACGGTGGTGCTATTTATAACATCGGAGAAATCAACGGCATTGAAGAAAACACAACTTTCGGTGAAACGGGTAACGGAAATACGGCTATCAACGGCGGAGCCATTTATAACGAGGGAACAATAACCGTCGGGAACGAGGTATCCTTTACGGAAAATACGGCAACAGATTGTGGAGGTGCAATTTACAATACGGCAGGAACACTCACCTTAGGAAACACGATTTTCACAAACAATCAGGCTTCAACTGCCGGCGGTGCTCTTTATAATGACACCCTCGGAAGTGTTGTTTTCACAGGCAGTACCTCTTTTACAGGCAACACGGCAAACGCTCTTGCCAATGACATTCATAATGACGGCACAATGGAAGTAGTTTCTGGTGCTTTTGTATCTGTTGAAGGAACTGTCACGGGAACCGGAGATATTCATATTCAAAACGGCGGAACCTTAACAACCCAAAGCGATATTGCAAACAAGGTTATTACTGACGGAACTTATACAATGACCGGTGCTGTGTCTCTGTTAAACACAATTGAAGGAACCGGTACTCTGCGATTGAATGACACGGCAACTTTAACAACTGTCGGAAACCATACACTGTCCGTGACAGGTATAGAAAACAACGGTACGCTCGCATTTAACGATGGTGTTACAAATATTGAAAGTACACTTAGCGGAAGCGGAAATTTAAAAATCGGTGTTTTGGGAGAAGTGTCCTATTTAGGAAACCTCACACAAAATATTGAAAATGATGGTATTTTGAGATTTAAATCAGGAAATTCTGTTCTGGGAGGAACTTATACCGGAAACGAAATTATCGTTGAAAACGGCGCCGAATTAGATTTAGGAATCAATACGGACGGAACATTTACAAACAACGGAACAACAAATGTAAAAGGCGACATTTCTTTCACGGGAACTTTCATCAACCAGGGTATTTTAGACATTGCCGCACAAGCCATTTCCGTCAATAACATCACGTTTGAAGATAACAGTACGCTCAAACTGACTGTCAACGGAACGCAAAGTGGAAATTATGGAACTTTAACCGTAGGTTCAACCCCCGTCTTAGGAAATAACCTGACGTTAGATATGACAATTGCCGACGGCATTATCAATTATAAACAAAGCGCCACTTTAACACTACTTAATCAGACAGGAGGATCTGTCGGCGACTGGTTCTCTGTTTTGAATGCCGGAGAGCGTTATAAAATCACATCTAACGGCGACGGTTCTTATTTAATTGAAAATACAACAACAGCAGAGGAATATGTAAAAGATTTAGGTGCATCGGATGAATTAGCCTCGTTGGCGCAGGTCTGGGATTCAACCTTTGATGCCGACACAACTGCATCTTCCGTTGCAACGGAGTTAAATAAATTGGCAACAGAAAATCCGAAAGAATTTATTGATTCTTTAACGGGGTTAGGACCGGAGAGTTCTCCTGTGGCACAAGCAACAACACTTCAAAACCTCAATATGATTTATGCTTCCGTCAACCG
>JAFQJY010000157.1 GCA_017414845.1 Alphaproteobacteria bacterium
AAAAAGTCAAAGCCGGACAGGAACTTAAAACACCGGAACTGTTGTTTGGTAAAATTCTGCCGGAAAAAGTGACTGAACTGGCCGTCAAGTACAAGGAAACAAAATAATCAGACGTGTTCTCTGATTTCGTCTGTGAGAACACGGACACGGGCAAGCCGAAGGGCTTCGTGCATTTTCAGACGTTGAATGCGAACCTGTTCGGCATAACGTTCTTTTTCGTCTGTAATACGGGCTTTAATTTCCTCCTGTTGTTCTTTGAGGTTGGCTTTTCTGACCATTTCTTTGGCATAATTTTTCATGTAATCATTTAAGTTGTCCGTCAGTTTTTTACCGACTCCGAGAAAAGCCTTGCGTGACAGGATATCTTTATCGCCGTAAGAACGTTGTCTGAACCGACCGTAAAGAATAATGTTTTTTTGAGATTTCGGAAGCAGTTCCATAGAACGGCGATAGGCTTTTTCTGCCAGTTTTACATCATAAACACCGGCAATCAACCCGATAAACAGAGCCATGCGACCGGCTTCTTTTTTGGCGTATTGTTGCAGAAGTTTTGTTTTAAGGGAAAAAAGAGATTTTTCCTGCATAATCAATTCTTTTCTTAAAATCTGAACGGCTTTTTGAGGTTTTCCCGAAGAAAGTTCCCGAAGTGCCAGAGCATATTCGTGCTTGTTTTTTGTGTCATCAGAAAGGATTTTTCTGGCACAAAAATCTCTGAAAGAACGCAGGGCGTCTATAAGAGGAAGTGCGTCTATTTGTGCCACGTTCGGCAGACATTCCCGTAAAATACGTTGATTATCATATCCATGACTGATTCCGGAGATAATACGACTTAAAACAGCCATGCCGACAGGAGAAAATTGGACAATCGGAGGCCGTTTCTGAGGGTGATTTTCAAACAATTCTTCCAATCGGGCAAGAGAGATAGCCTCATCATCTTCGTGAACTTTTCGCCAGAGTTTTTGATTAAAAGTTTTAGGAAGTCTGTATTTTCTGCTCCAAAATTGCCCCTTTAAAAGAGCCCGAGTCGCTAAGAAAATAAGCGTTAAAGTGAAGATGAAACCGATATAACCGAGCGGAAGTGCATGATGTTCAATAAAGGATGAAAAAGAGGGAATCCCGTCCGTAAGAACACTGATGTGTTCTGATACGGTGTGTGCTTTTTGACCGGCATTAAAGATACTTGTCATTTGCTGTCGTCTTGTTCACCTCACCCTCCGACAGAGAGTATAACAGAAAAGTGATTCAAAATAAAGCATTTTTAATAAAAAAAGCGTTTTAACCGGATATTAAGAAAAATAGCGCAGGATAAGATGACGGGAATTATAAGTAAAGGGGATTATGATGGAGTTGACACCGGAACAGTTATATAAAGAAAGTTCTTTGGCTTTTTTAGAGTTTCAAAGCACAAAAGAAATTGTGAGTAAAACGGAAGTTATCGGACAGGATAGAGCCATAGAGGCAATTGAGTTTGCCATGAATATGCCTAATGACGGGTATAATGTTTTTTGTGTCGGAGCAGACGGTTCCGGAAAAAAGAGTCTGGCGCTTCAACTTCTTGAAAAAGAGGCTCGTCGTCGTCCGAGGGCCTGTGATTGGTGTTATGTCAATAACTTTGATTTTGCGCATAAGCCTAAGGCTGTTAAATTACCGACAGGCAGAGCAAAAATTTTCGCAAAAGATGTGTTGAAGTTTGTTTCTGAGGTTCAAAATATCATCCCGTCTCTGTTTGATGGCGAGGTTTATCAAAATAATCTTCACGAGATAGAAGAAAGTTTTAAAGCAGAAATAGAACGTTATTATAAGGAACTTGAAAAAATCGGTGAAGGTAAAAAAAATGTCGCCATTCTGCGAATGCCGACAGGGTTAGTCGTCGCCCCAACGAAAAACGGGGAAGTTTTAACACCTGAGGTTTTTGATAAACTGCCGAAAGCAGAACGAAAACGTATACTGGATCAAATGAATGTCGCACAGGCAGAATTGCAAGAAGCCGTCAGTGAAGTTCCTACATGGGAAAAGGAGCAAAAAGAACGTATCAATGAACTCAATTTTGTTTTGTGTCGTGAGGCGTTGGCAGAACTGATAAAAGAACCTCTTCGTAAATATGCGCAAGTATCTGATGCAAAAGCCTATTTTAATGCAATGGTAGCAGATATGGCTGAGAATTTTTCTCTCTTTTTAAATAATGAGGAAGAGGAAGAATCGGATGATGTTTCCGGTGTTATTAAAAAATCTAAAAAATCGCAGGCAATTCAAAACAGATATAAAGTCAATGTTCTTATTCATACAACAACAAAAAGAGGAGCGCCCGTTATCTATTTGGCACATCCGAATTTGCCTAATTTAGTCGGCAGAATGGAACGTCAACAGCAGTTTGGCGCATTAGTGACGGATTTCAGTTTGATAAAAGCCGGCGCACTTCATCAGGCAAACGGTGGGTTTCTTATTATAGATGCCAATGATTTGGCAGAACATCCTTTGGCATGGGAGGCGTTAAAACGTTCGCTTCGTTCTCGGGCAATCCATATAGAAACGACGGAGGAAGAATCCGGCGTTATGAGTACGACAACGTTGGAACCGGAAGCCATACCGCTCAATATCAAGGTTGTTTTGGTGGGTAATACATGCGTGTATTATCAAATGGTTGAACAGGATTCAGACTTTCAGAATCTGTTTAAAGTGGAGGCACATTTTACGCCGACAGTTGACAGAACAAATGAAAGAATGAGTGAATATGCCTTTTTAATTTCGGCATTGACACGCAAATATAAGATTAGAGCATTGACGGAAAGCGCTGTTGAAAGACTGATAGAATATGCTTCACGCAGGGCAGAAAATCAAAATAAAATGACAACTCGTTTTTCACTGATTTCAGATTTGATGAAAG
>JAFQJY010000158.1 GCA_017414845.1 Alphaproteobacteria bacterium
CACCTGTTAAATGTGTTTCAATCATATTATTGACGGCATTTCCACCGGCACCGCCGACACCGATAACACCGATATTCGGTGTCAGTAAAATTTCAGGTGTGTTATCAGGCATGGCAATTCCGAGCGTATCAGCCGAAACAGGAGAGTCGCCGACGGCCAAAACAGGTTCTTCCGACGGACTGGATTCTTCCGACAGACTAGGTTCTTCCGATGGGTTAGGTTCTTTCTGTGCAGGAGAAACAGTCAATGTAATGTTTTCTTCTGTTGAAACAGGCTTTTGTTTTTCAGTCGGTATTCCGAAAGAAAAAGGTGGTGTTTTGTTTTCCGATGAGGGCGCCTGAAAAGGAGGCATTAAAAATTCTGTATCAGCCATTTAAATATCCTTGCTAAAAGTCCGTTGTTAAAAAGTTTTTGTTTATTTGATTCTAATTGTATACGCTTATTTACTGCATAAATCAAGAGGCCCATGCAAGTAGAAAAAGTTGTCCAGTTGTCATTTTCTGAAATTCCCTGAGGAAGCATCGGTTTAGACAGACGTATTTGTGCTTTTAAAATTTGTGTGGATTTTTCCTGTATTCCCCGAAGCAGACTACCTCCGCCACATAAAACAATTTTATCCGTTGCAAAAGCAACATTGTCCATTTCTTTTAAGAAAGAACGAGCAAGACCTAACATTTCTTCAAGACGGGGGATAATAATAGAAATTAAATGAGAACGGGGAATTTTGGTTTCCGTGTCAGAGCCGGCTAAAATAAAAGGAATTTTTTCCTTTGTATCTTTGGAAGATAAAAAGGCATTACCTTCTCGGGCTTTTAAACGTTCGGCGTTGGCATAGGAGGTTTTAAGAACCTGTGCAATATCTCGTGTGATAAGTGATGAACCGACAGGGAGCATACCGACGTATCTTAAAAAACCGTCTCCGAACAAAGCGACGGAAAGTGTTCCGCCACCCATATCCAATAGGGTTGTCCCAACCTGTTTCTCATCATCCGTCAGAACAGAACAGGCCGAAGCATAAGGGGTCGCAACACGGGCAGTTACATTCAAGTTGGCTCTTTCTAAAACGGCATTCAAATCCTGAATTTGAGCGATAGGAACAGCAATAATAAGAAGTGTGACAGATATTTTTTCTCCGTGAAGTCCGATGGGATTACTGACGTCTTCCCGTTCATCTATTTGATAGGAAACAGGTAATCTGTGTAGAATTTCCATTCCGTCAAGAGCAACGCTTTCGGTTGCCGTATCAATAAGTTTTTTTATGTCGCCCGAAGAAATGGTTCTGTTGTCGGGAATAGAAAGTTCTGCCGTAGCATAAACAGATTTCATTTGGGGCGATGAAACATTGACAATGACATTTTCAATTTGAATATCGGTTTGACGTTCTGCCATTAAAACAGCGTCTTTAATGGCAGAGTACGCCTTTTCCCTGTCGTCTATAATGCCATTTTTTATACCGAAAGATGCCGTACAGCCTTGCCCGATAATGTTAAACGTTCCGTCAGAGGCAATTTTGGCGACAAGACAGGAAATTTTACTACTGCCGATATCTAATGCCGTTAAATAGCGAGGTCTCAGAAAAATCATTTTTTATCCTCCTGTGTTCCGATAGAAGTATCTGGTAAATTATCCAAAGTTTTTACAATCAATTTATCTTCAAAACGTAAATCAATCAATGATAAAGGACGACTTAAAATTTTTTCTGTTTTATTTAAACTGTCTAACCTGTCCAGTGCTTTTTCCCAATTTGTATCCGGTAAATAAATTGTCATCCCGTTCGTTAAATCATCTAAAATCAGGTTCCAACGCCTTTTTCCGATACGAACGGTTGACAGAACTCGGGATTTAATATGAGGATATTTATCCAAGGCACCTATGAGTTTAGGGGTATGCTTCGGTGCGTCCTCACCGATTGAAATGATGAGGGCAGGTAGTGGTGTCGCAGGTGCTTTTATAATGTTTCCATCTTCATCCAACGGCGTATGTTTTCCGTCTTTTTGCCAAAGGGCTATCGGTGTTTTTTCCTCAATAAAAACAGAAAGGGTGTTCGGGAGTTTTCTCTGTACGGAAACACGTTTAATCCACGGCAGATGAGAAATATTTTCTTTAATTTTTTGAGTGTTTGCCAAAGACATGGATTGTCCTAAAAGATTTTTTAAATCAATGGCTTTTTCTATATCGGAACGCTGTGTATATTTATGTCCTTCAATAAAAACGGCATCAACGACAAAACCTGTCCCGATGAGAGTCTTGTGAAATGAAGAAAGTGTTTTTTCTTTTGTTTTTTCATAGGCGTTTTTGATTTTTGTTTGAGCAACACCGGTATAAAAGGCGTATCCGATAAATAACAGAACACCCAATAAAACGGCAATTAAAAAGAATTTGACCGTTCGTTTGACATAGGCAAGAAAAGAATAGTCGTTTAACTTTCCCATGTTGCTTCCTCTATTAGGAACGATACCACATCTTTATAGGAAATTCCAACACTTTTTGCAATTTCCGGAACGAGAGACAGTTTTGTCATCCCGGGCTGATTGTTGAGTTCAAGAGCAACAATGTGCGGTTCTTTCTTTTTGTTTAAATCGTCGTAGCGAAAATCAGTTCTGGATACGCCTTTGCAACCGAGTACCTGATGTGCTTTTAAGGCATAATGGCTGATTTTTTGCGCATATTCAGGAGGTAAGGGGGCAGGTATTAAATGTTCCGTGCATCCGTCGGTATATTTGTTCGCATAGTTATAAAAGCCTGCTTTGGGAACAAGTTCCACAATACCGAGAACTTGATCTCCCATAACGGCGACAGAAAGTTCACGACCGGCAATATATTCTTCCATCATCACAAAAGCCCCACCGAAAGGCCAACTTTGAAGTAGCAGTTCTTTATCGTCTTTGTTCTCAATAATAAATACGCCGACGGAAGAACCTTCGTTGACAGGCTTAATGACATAGGGATAGGGAAAACTTTGTTCTTCTTTCAATTGATGAAAGTTGACCAATCGGTCTTTTGCAACAGGGATACCGGCATTTCTCAGATGAATTTTTGCCAAACGCTTATCCATGGCAAGAGCCGAGGATAAGACACCGGAATGTGTATAACGGATTTTCATCAGGTTTAAAAGTCCCTGTATATTTCCGTCTTCGCCATACCTACCATGAAGTGCATTGAAAACGACATCCGGTTTTTCCTGTTTTAAAATATGAATAAGTTCTGAAATATCTTCGGTCAAATCGTAAAGAAATCCGATATGCCCGAGTTCGCTGACAGCACTTAAAACACCTTTTCCGCTTTCCAAAGAAACTTCTCGTTCAGAGGAAGTTCCACCTGCTAAAACCATAATTTTCATTCGTTGTCTCCCTTGGCAGGTGTGCCCCACCTTTTAATTTCCCATTCCAGTGTAATGCCTGTTTTTTCACGAACACGCCGAATAACTTCTTCGCCTAAATCTTCCAGTTGTTGCGCCGTTGCATGATGTTTATTGATGAGAAAATTGCAGTGTTTTTCAGAAACACAGGCGTCGCCGATAGTCAGCCCTTTACAGCCGGCTTTCTCAATCAGTTGCCATGCTTTTAATCCTTCCGGATTTTTGAAGGTAGAACCACACGTTTTAACACCAATCGGTTGATTGGTTTCTCGTTTTTGTTTTAATTCGTTCATACGTTCCTGAATGATGTCGGCATTGTCAGGTGTCCCGTGAAATGTAGCACCGGTGAAAATCCAATCGTCAGGAAGTTTGTTCTGCCGATAATCAAAAAAATCAGCATCAGGTGTGATTTCCTGTAAAGTACCGTTGCCGTCTACGAAACGTAAGGAAACAAGAATATCTTTGATTTCCCGTCCGTAGGCACCGGCATTCATACGTAAAGCACCACCGACACTTCCGGGTATGCCACACAGAAATTCAAAACCGGACAGAGCACTTTTTTGTGCAAAACGGGACAAATCAATATTGAGTAATCCGGCACCACAGATAATTTGATTGTTTTCCGTTTTAATGTTAGCGAAAGATTTTCCCAAGTGAATAACGACACCGGCAACACCTTTATCTCTGATAAGAATATTGGAACCACCACCCAGTACGGATATGGGAATATCATGTTTGTTTTTAATAAAATGTGCCAAATCCTTTTCATCAGCCGGTTCAAAATAGTATTCGGCAGCCCCCCCGACACCAAACCAATTCTTTTTAGATAAAGGTTCGTATTCTCTGAGTTCTCCACGAACACGAGGCAGTCTGTTTTTTCCTTTATGTGGAATGAATAGTTTTTTGACAGATGAGAAAAATATCATAACTCCTCCATTTCATTCGGTAAGTTTTTCATATATTTAGAAACATCACCGGCACCTAAACCTACGACAAAATCACCGACCTGTGTATGTTTTAAAACCATTTCGGGAAGGGCTTCCCAAGAAGGTAAGACAAAAACATTTCTATGTCCGGAGGCTTTGATTTTTTCTGCCAAGATTTCTTTGGAAATACTCGGGACAGGTTCTTCGCCCGCAGAAAAAATATCAGCGACAAAAACTGTGTCGGCATCTTGAAAGGCCAGTGCAAATTCATCGGCTAAATCGTTGGCACGGGTGTATCGGTGTGGTTCAAATACAGCCAAAAGTTTATTGTTTCCGACAGCACTTTTAGCCGCTTTTAAAACGGCTTTGATTTCAACGGGATGATGACCGTAATCATCATAAATATGAATGCCGTGAGACATACCCCGTTTACTGAAACGTCGTTCAACACCTTCAAATGAAGCCAGCGCTTTTTTTATGTCCTCTACGTTGATTCCCAGTTTTAATCCGACAGCGACGGAGGCTAATGCATTTTGGATATTATGACGTCCTAAAAGGGGTAATTGAACGTCTTTAATTTCTTTTCCGAAAGCGATGACGTCAAAAATCTGAATACCGTTTTGTGTTCGTTCATTGATGGCACGAACAAGTGCTTTGTCATTAAAGCCATAGGTAATGACTTCTCTGTCAATAATTCGGTCGGCCATTTGTTCAACAACGGGATGATCCGTACAAACAACACAGAAGCCGAAGAAAGATGTACTGTCTAAAAAGAATTTATAGGCAAGTTTCATCCGTTCAAAACTTTTATAAAAGTTCATATGCTCCGGATCAATATTCGTTACAACAGAAACCATTTTAGGTAATTTTAAAAAAGAACCGTCTGACTCATCTGCTTCTGCAATAAACCAGTCACTGGAACCCTGCATAGAATTTGTTTTTAAGTGATTGACAATCCCGCCGATAATGGAACTGGGTTCTAATCCGCCCTGAGAAAGAATAGACGTAATAAGAGCCGTTGTTGTTGTTTTCCCATGTGTGCCGGAGATGGCAATCCCTTTTTTATAACGCATCAGTTCAGCGAGCATTTCTGCTCTGTGACCGACTTTAAGACCTTTTTTTAACGCTTCTTGAACTTCCGGATTATTTTTGGGAGTTGCCGTAGAAACAATAACAACATCTGCACCGTCAATATGTTCCGGTTTATGCCCGATAAAAACAGGAATGCCTTCTTCCTGTAACCGAATGACATTTGCACTTTTCTTTGCATCGGAACCTTGAACTTTATAACCCATTTGAAACAAGGCTTCTGCGATGGCACTCATACCGATACCGCCGATTCCGACAAAGTGAATGGTTTTATTATCAAAAAAAATCATTTTTTCCCTTTCTTTAAATAGAGGAGGATGGCATCACATAATTGTTCTGCCGCATTTAAAGTTGCTTTTTGTTTAGCAAGTTTTGATGCTTTTTGCAAGACATTTTGATTTTCCATGAGTTCTGAAAGACGTGTTCCCAGTGTTTGAGGTGTAAAATCTTTTTCTACCATAAGCCAACCGCCCCCGTTTTGTGTAAATGAACGGGCATTAGCCGTTTGGTGATCATCTGCCGCTGTCGGTAAGGGAACAAGCAAAGCCGGTTTTCCGAGAGCAGCCAATTCTGCCAAAGAGGAGGAACCTGAGCGAGAAATGACCAGATGTGCCTCAGTCAATAAATCGGCGATATTTGTAAAGAAAGGTTCAAGTGTAATGGATTTTATCCCACTGTTGCGATAGGCTTCCCGTACAGCATCCATATCTTCTGCCCGTACTTGCTGTGTCAGAATAAGACGAGCCTTTAAATAAGGGGGGAGATTATTGAGTGCAGACGGAATAACAGAACTGAACATTTTTGCTCCCTGACTTCCACCGATAATCAAAAGATTAAAATCGGTACCGATTTCCGGATAGGGCATATCTGTTTTTTCTAAGATAGGAGGACGAACAGGCATTCCTGTTTGAAC
>JAFQJY010000159.1 GCA_017414845.1 Alphaproteobacteria bacterium
AGCCTGCAAGTGTCATCGCCAAAAAAAACAGAACGACTGTTTTTTTCATCAGATTTTTCCAAAGACCAAAGAACCGTTTGTTCCGCCAAATCCGAAGGAATTAGAAAGAACAGCCTTTACTTCTTTTTCTTGCGGTGTATTCGGAACCAAATTTAATCCTTTTGCCTCATCTGCGGGATTTTCAAGATTGACTGTCGGCGGTAAAATGCCTTTATTCATAGCCAATATGGAATAAACCGCTTCAACAGCACCGGCTGCACCAAGCAGATGTCCGACTGTTGATTTCGTAGAAGACATGGCAATCGTATCCAAATGGCCGGCAAAATACTCTTGAACGGCAGAAATTTCAACAATATCTCCCGTCGGCGTAGATGTTCCGTGAGCGTTGATATAACCGATATCTTCCGGATTTAAACCGGCGTTAGCAATCGCATTTCTCATGGCTCTCAAGCCACCTTTATTACCGGGAGCCGTAATGTGATAGGCATCACAAGTGGCCGCATATCCCTTGACTTCTGCATAGATTTTTGCACCACGTTTTTTAGCGTGTTCGTATTCCTCTAATACGAGAACGGCTGCGCCTTCGCCCATAATAAAACCGTCACGGGCTTTATCAAACGGACGGCAAGCCTTATCAGGTGTGTCATTGTAAGATGTGGAAAGTGCTCTTGCCTGTGAAAAACCGGCAACGGCAGCATCGCAAACTGCGGCCTCTGAACCACCGGCAAGCATAACATCCGCATCGCCGGCTTGTATCATACGAGCCGCTTCACCGATGGAATGTGTTCCTGTCGCACAGGCAGAAACAAGTGAAAAACTCGGACCACGCAAGTCGTGGCGAATAGAAATCTGTCCGGAAACCATATTGATGATGGCTGAGGGGATAAAAAACGGAGAAACACGGCGAACACCACTGTCTTTCAATGTTTTTATCGTGTCGGAGATTGTTGACATTCCTCCGATTCCGGAACCGACTAAAACGCCAGTTCTCTCTTTTTCTTCTTCCGTTTGAGGTTTCCAGCCCGAATCGGAAAGGGCATCATCGGCGGCTGCTAAACCGTAAATAATAAACGGATCAATATGTCGTCTTTCTTTGACAGACATAAATGAATCAATATCAAATTGTCCGGCTTCGGTTCCCATCGGAATCTGTCCGGCAATTTTACATGGATAAGTTTCCGTATCAAAGTAGGAAATCGGTCCGATGACAGATTTTCCAGCAATAATTCCGTTCCAGTTGACATCAATGCCTCTTCCCAGAGGACTTAAAATACCCATTCCAGTTACAACGACTTTCTTATCCATGTTTTTTTTCCTTTTTTGCACACACTACAATCCCTGTCTTTATAGGACAGGGATTAATCACGCGTGTTTTTTGTTTTAATTAAACAGCCTTTTCAATAAAGGCAACAACATCACCGACAGTTTTAATTTTTTCTGTCGCATCATCCGGAATTGTACAACCGAATTCGTCTTCAAAAGCAATGACGAGTTCAACCATATCCAAACTGTCAGCACCTAAGTCATCAATGAAACTGGCGTTTTCAACAACCTTAGCTTCATCAACACCCAAGTGTTCTACAAC
>JAFQJY010000160.1 GCA_017414845.1 Alphaproteobacteria bacterium
CATGACGGCAACAGAAGCCGGTTGGGATATTACAACACTTGAAGCACAAGGATTTGCTTTTTTGGCAGCACGTACGCTTTTTGGACTTCCGATTACTTTTCCACAAACAACAGGCGTTGAGTTGCCTCTAACAGGTGGAATCGTCCTACCGAAAAAACATGTCTAACCTTTTGTGATAATCCCACCACCTAAAACCGTATCTTCATCATAAAGAACAAGGGATTGTCCTGCCGTAAAACACAATTGCGGTTCATCATAAAGAACACGTATACCGTTTTCTTCCGTATAAACCGTGACGGCAGACGCTTTTGCCGTAGAACGTTGTTTGGCTGAAGCCCTGATTTTTTCAGGGGGCTCTTTAAATGCAGACCAGATAACATCCGAAACGAAAACCTCATGAACATACATTTTGTCTTTTGTTGTTACATAGACGATATTTCTGTGTGCATCAACATCCGTAACAAACAGTGGCTCTTTATAGGCGACACCCAAGCCTTTTCTCTGTCCTGTTGTAAAATTCCAATAGCCTTGATGCTTTCCGAGCACCTTTCCGTTTGGCATCATAATCAGCCCTTCTTTCGGAGGAAATTGCAAAATATCATTATAATTACCGGCATAAAAATCCTGACTATCGGCTTTATCAGATACGGAAAGCCCTTTTTGAAAGGCACGTTGACGTACCTCCTCTTTTGTCATTTCACCAAGAGGAAACAATGTCATTGCCAGTTTTTCCTGTGGTAAGCGATACAAAAAATAACTTTGGTCTTTTTTCTCATCTTTCCCTTTTTTAAGTAAAAAGCGACCTGATTTATCCTGTGTTATTCGGGCATAATGCCCTGTTGCAAAACAATCAAACGAAACACCTTCCTCTCTGGCTTTATCAATTAGAAGTCCGAATTTCATCGTTGCATTACACATCACGCAAGGATTGGGCGTTCTTCCGTTCAGATACTCCTCTTTAAAGTAAGAAATAATCGTTTTTTGATAAATATCCGAACAATCAAACACATGGCTTTCTATTCCGATTTGCGCACATAATTCGGGAATATGTTTAATTTCCTCTTTTTCTTCTGCACCGAAACAGGCATTTCCTCCACTCATCAAGTACGGCATATCTTTCCCGTAAACAGACATGGAAACACCGATAACATGGTATCCCTGTTCTTTTAAAAGCAAGGCAGCCAATGCCGAATCAACGCCACCGCTCATACCGACAATAACTGTTTCAGACATTATTTTTAGCCTCCCTCCCTCTCAAAAAAACGGCCTTTTTGCTTAAAATATAATTCAAGAGTGTTACGAAAACAATCATCAGACCTTTACCGACATAATCGTTTAAAGAAAAATACCGGACCAATAAAATCAGCCCGAAAAAATCAACTACTCCGCTAAACACTCTGGACAGAGCAAACCGAAATAATTCTGCAACCGTTTTCTTGACCCCTTTTGTCTTACTTTTAAATACAAAAAACTTATTCGTCAGATACGCAAAAACCTTTGTCAAAACAATGGAACAGATGTTGGCAATTCGGTAGTCCATCCCCAAAGAAAAAAGAACATAACTTATAAAACTGAACAAAACAGTTATAACACCCCAAAACAAATAGCGCACAAATTCACCATTACCACCACAGGATTTTCTTAAAAAACGGCTCAGTTTTTCATAAAATTTCAAGGGAAATAATAAAATTCCGAAACGAATAAGAGGAAAACGCAAAATTTTGAGAATCCGATAAAAAATTCCCCCGTTCCATTTAGGAATATCCATACCGAAGTCAGGCTTGTATCTGCTCATTGCCAAACGCTTTCCGATTCCTCTTTTCTTATAATTTATCAATTGTTTTTGTGTTTTAAAAATATCATCCGGACAAGATGGAGCCAAATGGATGTCTCCTCTTTCCTGCATTTCAAAAAGCCATTTTTCTACTTTTTTATGACGTACCAAAACACGAGTCCACCCTCCCTTTTCTTCCCAAACATCTCCAAAAGAGGCATCAGAAAACTCCCCTGTCAAGTCCGGACAAAGAAAGCATCGTTTCGGACAACAGAGCGGATTTAAAAATACATGTCCGTGCTTTTCAAAAAAGACTGTTTTTCCGTTTTTGTCGGTTGCACGAAACCCCGTTTTTCCGTTTTCTTTTGCACGATATTCTATTTTTTGAATATTTTTAAGTTTTGTGTTTCTGAGGAGATATTTAGTCGCCTGTTCTTTCATATTAAAGCCACAAAAAAGAGAAAAAACCGGTCCGATTTTTTCTTTAAGTACGGGTATCTTTTCCATAGCAAGTCTTAAACCCTGAACCTGACACGGTAGTCCTATATAGGCCACTTTACCCTTAAATTCCATAACAGCCTTTAAAACTTTATTTGTCGGGAAAAGACGATATTTAGATTGTGCCGACAGTCTTATTTCCTCAGCAGTTGTTGCGATAAAAACCTCCGGTTCCGTTCCGTTCATTTTCACCTGAACCGCCCCATCAATTTTTTTTGTTTGAAGCAGATATATCA
>JAFQJY010000161.1 GCA_017414845.1 Alphaproteobacteria bacterium
ATTGCCTCTAAGATGGCAAAAGATGACGGTTGGTTGGCAGAGCATATGCTGATTTCCGGCATTGAATCTCCGGACGGCAAGAAGACCTATATCGGGGCGGCGTTTCCGAGTGCCTGCGGTAAGACAAATTTGGCTATGTTGATACCTCCGAAATCCTTTAAGGGCTGGAAAGTGTGGACGGTCGGAGATGACATTGCATGGATTAAACCGAAAAACGGACGACTTTATGCAATCAATCCCGAAGCAGGATTTTTCGGCGTTGCCCCCGGTACATCCGAAAAGACAAATAAAAATGCGTTGGATGCCTGCCGAAAAAATACGATTTTTACAAATGTGGCTTTGACGGATGACGGTGATGTTTGGTGGGAAGGAATGACAGACGAAGTTCCTGAACATTTAATTGACTGGAAAGGAAATGATTGGACACCTGAAAGTTCCGAAAAAGCAGCACATCCTAATTCTCGTTTTACGGCGCCGGCGTCGCAGTGTCCGACAATTGATGAAAACTGGGAAAATCCGGAAGGAGTTCCTATTTCTGCCTTTATCTTCGGTGGACGTTTGGCAACGAATGCTCCACTTGTTTATCAGGCATTTAACTGGGCTCATGGTGTTTATTTGGGCGCCAGTTTGGGTTCGGAACAGACAGCAGCAGCCGAAGGGAAAATGGGCGTAATTCGACGTGATCCGATGGCGATGCTTCCGTTCTGCGGGTATAATATGGGCGATTATTTCAGTCATTGGCTCAATATGCGTTCTGTTGTCAATCCGTTAGTCCCCGTCTTCCGTGTCAACTGGTTTAGAAAAGATAAGGAAGGTCGTTTTATTTGGCCGGGTTTCGGCGAAAATATGCGTGTTCTGAAATGGATTGTGGAACGGGCTCAAGGAACGGCAAACGCAATTGAAAGTCCGTTTGGAATGATGCCGACTTATGATGATATGGATTGGGACGGACTGGATTTCTCCCGTGAGCAGTTTGACAACTTGATGAGCATAGATAAAACCTATGCGTTAGATGAAGTCAGAGCGCAAAAAACATATTTTTCTGCTTTTAAGAAGACGACACCACCGGAATTCGGACACGAAACGTCTGCTTTGGCACTTCGACTTGTACGCAGTCCGACTTTATGGCAAATGCCGAAACCTGTCGTCAAGGAAAAGAAAGCCGTTAAAAAAGGAAAAAATGCCTAACGGAGTAGACGTTCTCAAAGAAAAGTTACAATTTATTCCACATCGCCCCGGCGTCTATCGGATGCTTTCCGGGTCGGGGCAGGTGCTTTATGTCGGAAAGGCAAAAGATTTAAAAAAAAGAATAACCTCTTATACAAAGTTTGAAAAGTTGCCGGTTCGGTTGCAACAGATGGTTTCTCAAATTGCTGATGTTGTGATTGTGGAAACGGATAATGAGGCAGAAGCCATCCTTTTGGAAAATGAACTTATTAAAAAATATAGACCTTATTACAACATTTTACTCAAAGATGATAAGAGTTTTCCGTATCTGTTTTTTTCCTCGGACGATTTTCCGAGGGTTTCTAAATACAGGGGCTCTCGTAGGGAAAAAGGAACTTATTTCGGGCCCTATGCAAACAGCGATAGTATCAATACGGCGTTAGATGTCTTGCAGAAGGTTTTTTTACTGAGGACTTGTCGTGATAGTGTTTTTAAAAACAGAGAACGACCCTGCCTTTTGTATCAGATTAAAAGGTGTTCGGCGCCGTGTGTCGGGTTGGTAACAAAAGAAGATTATGCGAACAGTGTCAAATCTGCTAAGGATTTTATGAACGGAAAAGAAACAAATATTCAAAAAGAAATGACGGCGCTGATGTTAAAAAAAAGCGAAGAACAGGCGTACGAAGAGGCTCTTGTTCTACGCAATCGGATTTCGGCATTAAATCAACTTTCGGTGAGTGTTGACGGAACACTCAATAAATCGTTGGATGCTGATTTTATCGCTGTTTTTAAACAAGGTAATGATGCTTGTGTGCAGGTTTTCTTTTTTAGGAAAGGGCATAATGGCGGAACGCACGCCGTCTTTTTTAAAGATGTTGCAGATAATGACGAGAAAGAAATATTGGAAAATTTTTTTGGACAGTTTTACAGAAATATACCGCTTCCGCATGAGTTGATTGTCAGTCATGTACCCAGCGATAAAGAGCAATTGGAAGAGGCGCTTTCACAGAGAGCAGGAATGCCTGTTATAATTAAAACAAATGTTAAAGAGGGAAGAAAACGTTTGTTGGAAAGGGCTGTTTTAAATGCAAAAGAGGCTCTTGACAGGCATCTTGTTGCTGAAGGCTTAGAACAAAAATCTTTTGATGATTTGGCAGATTTAATGGGACTTGAAAAAATAGAAAAAATAGAGGTGTATGATAACAGCCATATTCAGGGAACGGCTTCCGTAGGGGCAATGATTGTCGCAACACCACAGGGATTTGATAAGAAACAGTATCGACGTTTTAATATAGCACAGGCGCAAACGAATGATGATTTTGCCATGATGAAAGAAGTTCTGACGAGACGTCTTAAAAGAGAGGAAAATTTGCCGGATTTAATGCTGATAGACGGGGGAAAAGGACAGATAAGCGCTGTTTGTGAAATTATGAGAGAAATGAATTGCTGTGTTCCGGTGTTGGGTGTTGCAAAAGGAAAAGACAGGAATGCCGGTCGTGAAAAACTTTGGAAAGCCGATGCGGAAAATCCGATAGAATTGGATACGAAAAGTTCTCTTCAATTTTTTATTCAGCGCTTGAGAGATGAAGCACACAGATTCGCTGTCGATTCTCACAGAATAAGACGTAGCAAAGAACAAAGAGAACACCCGTTGGATGAGATAGAAGGAATAGGGGCTCGTCGTCGCCGATTGTTGCTACAACATTTCGGGACAATAAAAGCGGTTTTTGAAGCATCGGAGTCGCAGTTGGCTCAGGTTGAAGGGATTTCTTTAAATCTTGCAAAAAAAATCTATACTTTTACGCACAAAAGTGTATGATAAAGGAATAGTTGAAAGGGATTCTTAAAATGAAAAACAAAAGAAATATACCGAATATGCTGACTCTCGGACGGGTTTGGGTTATTCCTCTGATTGTCGCAACATTCTTTTTTAAGGAGGCTTGGGCCGCTTGGACAGGTGTTGTTCTGTTTGCACTTGCCGGTATTACGGATTACATGGACGGCTATTTGGCTCGTCATTTGAAACAAGGGTCTTGTTTCGGACGTGTTTTGGATCCGATTGCCGAGAAATTGTTGGTCGGTTCCATCTTGGTGATGCTCGCTTATACGGGGAGATTGGATAATTATTATTTGATATTGCCCGCTGTGATTATCTTATGCCGTGAAATTTTGGTCTCGGGTTTGCGTGAGTTTTTAGCCGAAATAAAAGTCGGGTTGCCTGTGACGAAATTGGCAAAATGGAAAACAACTTTTCAGATGATTGCGCTTCCTGTGCTGATGTCGGGTGAATATGGTGAAAAAATCCCATATCTGCACGCTGAAATTATCGGGCCGGTAGCCTTGTGGTTTGCCGCATTGATGACGGTAATAACGGGCTATGATTATTGGAAGTCCGGCTCTAAGTATCTGAAACAGGAAAAGTAATTATTTTAACTAAGGGATCGGGTTTCCGTTCCCTTTTTTTTCGTTCTAAGAATTTTTGAAAATTTTAATCACTAAGAACTTCCGGATAAAGCAAACAAAAAAAGAACTTTTGAAACTTTTAACCTATTATTATTACGTTTGTGTCAACTTTTTTGTTAAATTTTTTCTTTTTTTGAAAAAAAGACTTGCAATACGGCAAATAATGTGTTATAAGATAAAATATAAGAAACGAATCCAAGACTATGGTGGTCTGTCGGGTTAGAATGTTTAGGAGAAAAAAATGAGCGATACAAAAGAAAAAAGAGGTCTTTTCGGGCGTTTAAGTACATGGGGCGGTTTGGCGGTTACCGGTGTTGCCGGTGCTGCGACAGCGATTGGTGTCGGTGCTTTGTTGTCCGGAGTCGCAACGCCTGTAACAGCGGCTGCAGTTGCCGGTATCGGTGCGGCTTGGGCTGCAAATGCGACGTTGTCTTATTTTACAGGTGGTCGTAAGAAACAGAAATCTGAACCTGTTTCTACACCTCGTCCTGTTTCTCGCAGTAATGAGAATGAAAATGAGAACTCTCGTGCTCGTTCTCGTGAACAAGAAGCACCTCAAGTGCAACAGGCACCTCAGGTACAGCAAGTTGTTCGTGAA
>JAFQJY010000162.1 GCA_017414845.1 Alphaproteobacteria bacterium
CTTCTTTTAATTCATCCAAGGTAACGCCGGACTCTTTGAGCAGTTCCTCACGCCAAACAACGAGTTTCTGGCGAAAGTACTCTAAGTGCATCGGGTTCATATATTTTTCATCATCAGAAGGCTTATAATCAGGGGGCAAAATTACATTAGGCATTTTTTATTTCTCCTTGTTATTTAAACTGCCTTTCTAAATAAATGATAAAAACCCGTTTGTCAATAAAAAACGTCAATCTCCCATAAAAATAACTCGTTGAGGTATTTCAAATTTTTTCTGCCAATAATCTTTAAGAGAAATTTTCTTTTTTTCGCCGTTCTCTTTGACCAGCGTGTTGTGTCCGACGATAGTGCTGTTCTGCGGAACGTCGTGTGTAATAAGCGCTGATGCTCCGACAACTACATTGTTCCCGATATGACGATTTCCGAGAATACTTGCTTTCGGCCAAATTGTTACATCATCACCGATTGTCGGATGTCGTTTCTTAGCACCGCTGACGCCGTCAGAACCGAGAAGAACCTGTCCGTGTCCATGAAAACGGTTGCCGATAGAGGCTGTTTCTCCGACAATCAATCCGCTGGGGTGGTCAATAAAAATACTATGTCCGATTTTGACACCGGGATGAATTTCCGCACCGGTCATTTCTCTGTTGGCTTCTGAAAGAAGACGTGCCGTAGTTGTATCGCCGTCTTGATAAATCTGATTGGCAATTCTGTGCAGGAAAGTCAGTGTCAGGGACTTATAAAGAAAAACCTCACTGTCTTCTTTATTTGCTAGGGCAGGGTCTTTTTCACGAATAAACGCAATATCCGTTTGAAGCAGTTTTGCATCAGAACTTGCCGGATGAGAGGCTTTTTTTAAGCGAAAATGAAGATTGTTTTTTTGTTTTTCAGACAAAAGATAGTCGTTTTCAGAAATATATTTTTCCGCCTTGCGGACGATATGAGTTAAAAATTGAGATAAAATTGTATTTGTCATTGTTTTCTTGGTGTTTAAAAGTTAAAAGAAAAGGCCTGCTTCATTTTGCGATGAGCAGGCCTTGATTTTTTGTTGCGTCAATAAGCACCTAGCTACATCGCGAGGAGGTATTACAACAACAACAGCAACAGAAATGTAATTTTTTCGGCATATTCTTTCCTTTTGAAAAACACACTAACAGATTTTAAAACAAAAAGCAAGTGTTTTTTTATTAGATGCTCCGTTGTTTTTGGTGCAAAAGACCGTTTGGGGATGTTAAAATCTGTGTCCGACGTTTTTGAATGGCAGTTTCCAATGCTGAATGTCCGGTTGCTTCTTTATGAACGGAATCACAAATTTCCTTTAAATCGGGTTCTTTTTCCGAAACAAGAGAATTAGTTAGCTGAGAAATCTGTTCGCTGACTTTTTTATCAGAAATACGGTTCGGAATATCTTTAAGCGTATAGCGAGCATAATTGGACAGTTCGGCAGTTATCGGATTATGGTGAAGCGTTTCTTCAAAAGACTGAGTGTCACAGTTGGCGTGAAGAGTAGCAATGTGCAATTTAGATAAATCCTCCATACGCTGCGCCTGCGTTCCGAAACGATCCAAAAAATCAGGGGCTTTTAAAACAGCTTCGTAACGTTCTTCATCAGAGGTTTTGGTCGTGTCAAAGAATTTTTGGGGATTTTGAAAATTCTCCAAAATTCGGCAGGCCGCTTGGGCATCCATTAAAGTTTCTTTGTCTTGTCTTGAAACAATACCCAATCCGACAAGAACCATCCCGGAAGAGGGAAGGCATTTTGGAACAGACTTCATTTTCTCTAAATGCTCTTCACGGACACTTTGTTTTATTTCTTCAGGAATGTTTTTTGCTAAAAGACTAATCTTTTTTCTTTTTTCATCGGCAGGTTCTCTTGCCGTAACCAAATCAAAAAGTTGTTTTGCAACATCATCTGTCGGCGTGTTTTTGTAAACGGATATCATATCTACAAAAAAGTCTTTTGTGTCCTCCGGCATTTCATAAAAAGAGGAAATGAGTTCCATTGTCGGTTTTTTGAATACGTCAAGATTGTCAGTCATATTTAAACTCCTTTCTAAGATTATTGCTTAAAATACTACAATAAAAGTCATAAAAAGTCAAATTGAAAAAAGAGGAGGGCTAAAAATGAAAAAACGCTTGACTCTCAAAAAAGAATCCTTATAATAACAGTCCTTATGCCTGAGAATGTGGATACCCGAGTGGGTTTCGGACTATCCCGCTTCAGTAGGCTTTTCAAGTCGGATTGAAGACTATCGGGTCAACTTTAAAAGTAAAGGAAATTGTTTTATGTCTAAACGCATAAATGCAAAATACAAAATTGAGCGCCGTTTGGGTGCTTCTTTGTGGGGAAGAGCAAAATCCCCGTTCAATAAAAGAGAATATGGTCCCGGACAACATGGTCAACACCATGGAAAGCCGACGGATTATGGCGTACAACTTCGTGCTAAGCAAAAACTGAAAGGTTATTACGGCAACGTATCCGAAAAGCAACTGCGTCGTTATTATGCAGAGGCTATTCGTCGTAAAGGCGATACATCCGAAAACCTGATCGGTTTGCTTGAAAGCCGTTTGGATGCTTTGGTTTATCGTATGAAATTTGTTCCGACGGTTTTTGCCGCTCGTCAATTCGTAAACCATGGACATATTCTTGTCAACGGAAAAAGAGTTGATATTCCGTCCTATTTGGTTAAAGTCGGCGATACAATTGAAGTTCGCCAAAAATCTAAAGAGTTGCCACTCGTTATTGAAGCAATGGCTTCTCAAGAGCGTGGTGTTCCTGACTATGTTCAGGTTGATGAACAGAAACTGTGTGGTACATTTATGCGTGTACCGGCATTGGCTGATGTTCCGTATGCTTCTCAGATGGA
>JAFQJY010000163.1 GCA_017414845.1 Alphaproteobacteria bacterium
GAAAAGGTATCGGACAAGATTTATGCAAATAAAGGTGTTTTGCGTCGTGAGATTTTAGAAGCGGATATCGGGTCTGATTTGGCACAAACATTTTTAGCGTATGCAAAAAATCCGCCATTATCTTTGGAAGATGTCATAGAGTGTAATTATGAGGATAAAGATATTCCTGAGAGACAGGATGCTCGTTTGGCAATGGTACTGAGTTTGCGTCATGCTTCACCGCGACAGGTCGGAATAGTCAGAGAATTTATCAAAGATAATTTGGGCGCTGAAAATTGTGCGATATTTGATTCCGTGTGGGCTGGGAAAGATGATACAAAAGCCCTTCAAATTGCGAAACTGCGTGCGAATGGGGGAAGATAAAATGTCAGTAATTGAAACACTTAAAAAACGTTCCGAAAAACATAAAAACGGTTTGGTTATTGAGGCAGATTGGGGTTGGCTTGGTCCTAAACCGGCTAAAACACGGGCCGAGAAAATTCGTCAAATCAAAACGGAATATATAGATGACAGGGCACTTTTGACCATCGGGGCAACGGTAAGTGATTTTGAGGAATATACCTGTATTTCTGCAACCGTTTCCGTACAAGAATTGATACAGTTTGTGGCAGAACTGAAAGGAAATGAGAAGTTTTTGATTATTTCTGATATGGACAAAGCCTCTTTTGAAGAACAGGAAAAGTTTGTCCCCTTGCTGAAAAACAGGCAGATTATGTCCGAAACATTGCCGAACGATGTTCAGATGATTATTCCTGCTTCTGATGAAGAACAGGTATCTAAAAATCTCAGAAAGTATGTTTTTACAATAAAGGTGTAGAATGTTGAACGACCGTTTAAAACAGCGTCAGGAAATTCAATATCTCAGAGAACAGTTTTTAAGCAAGTTTCCTCTTTTGGGACCTACCATGATGTCTTTAAAAACAACAGCCGATGATAGAATAGGAACGGCTGCGACAGACGGTCATACGATTATCTATTCGCCTAAGTTTTTTGCCACATTATCTGATGAACAGAAAGAATTTGTTTTTGCACATGAAGTAATGCATGTCGCTTTTAACCATGTTTTGCGCAGTAAAGGACGTGAACAGCGGTTATGGAATATCGCAACTGATTCTGTTATCAATCAGATTTTAAAAAATGAGAACTTACCATTGGTAGAGGGCGGTGTGGACATTGCAGAAGCCGTAAATCATTCGGCCGAAGAAATGTATGAAAAACTCTTGAAAAAGAAAGAACAGCGAGAGCAAGAAAAACAGCAAGGACAACAGCAAGAACAGCAAGGGCAATCCCAATCCGGTGATGCAGAGCCACCGCAAAGTTTATCTGAACAAAATCAATCCGGACAAGAACAACAACAGAATGAACAAAAGGGACAGGAACAATCCAAACAACAATCGGACAGTTCGGAAAATCAACCTGATTCAAAATCCGAACAGTCAAGCGATAATCAATAAGACGCCTCTAACTCTCAAAACGGACAAGGTTCTTCATCTCAGTCAGAAAATACCGATTGGGATGACAGTGATATTGATTGGAACAGTGAAGATGAACAAGTCGGTCATGATACCCACGATATTTGGAAAGAGGCTGTAAAACAGGCTGAGCGGGAAGAACAACGAAAACAAGAACAATCCCGAAAGGGAAGTTTGTGGGATAAGTTAAAAGAAGTTATAGGACAAAAAGAAAATTCTGAAAAACAGGAAGAACATTCTCAAAAAAACGAAGTTTTTGTGCCACAGGATGAAAACAAAGATGCCTATGAAAAGGGTTTTCTTGAAAACAACCGAAGGGAGCGTCATGTACAGGCAGAACGGATTAGAAAAGAACTGACGGTAGAAAAAAACAGCATTTCTGAGGGTAGGAATTTAGGAGATGTAGGGGTGACACAAACACCTGTCGCCGATTGGAGGAAAATTTTAAAAAAATCCATAGAGGAAGAAAAAGACCGGTGGTCCTATCGTCGTTCCGGTGCTGAAAATGACTATATGGCTCGTGTTGAAGAATTGGAAGATGAAGGGCGTCCCGATACCGAGGTAATGCTGGATGCAAGCGGTTCTGTGGATATTCGGTTATTACGTGAATTTTTAAGGCAACTTAAACCGTTACTTAAATCCTCTAAATTAAAGGTCGGTTGCTTTGATGACTTTGCTTATGGCTTTAAAGAAATAAAGACTAAAGCGGATATTGACAACTTTCAAGTTACGTCAAGATTCGGAGGGACTAACGGAGAAGCAGCCGTTCGTGCGTTTTCTAAGAAAAAAGAAGTGAATAAAATTATTTTTACGGACGGGTATTTAGAGCTGGATTCAATGCCTGAAGAAGATTTAAAAGGCAAAAAAAACATTATTTGGATAGTCTACGAAAATGAAAATTTCAGTCCTTGTTGCGGTAAGGTTATTCAGGTAAGCAGGAAAAAAATACTCTCTTATGCGTTGAATAGGGCGCATTTGAGAGAAGGGCGTTGATTTTTTATTAAAGAAATGTGTCAAATAATTGTCAAATAAGGAAATATATTGACAAAAGACTTGGAAAGTGATACTTTTTATCGCTACGGACAAAGGAGTGTTTTCTGTGTTTGCAAGAAAGTTACTGGATTTAAAAAGAAAAATGATTTACGCTTTTCCCGGAAGTATGACCGGAAAAGTGGAAGATACCTTGACTTGTCTTGCTATGACGCCAACGGGTCAGGATTTAATACCGCACTGGAATTCAACCTGTCGTGTACGTGTTGATTTTAAAGATAAACGTAAGACAGCGTCGTTCAATTTTGAAAAAGAACCTTATGAATTGATATTATCCTATCGTTATTGGAAAGATTCTCAACCGATAGAGTTAGCTCAAAGTTTAGTGCATGAATTGACACATATACGTCAGCATAATGAGGGGTTCTTTTCACATAAGGGCTTTTCGGTTCGTCAGGTTCTTGTTCATAATAAACTGGCAGAAGCTGAGGCTGTTTTATTGTCTGCTCAGGCAGGAGTTGAACTGGAACGACAAGGATTCGGAAAAACAGAACCGTCGCCGGCGATCAATCTGTATAAGTCGCAGATGAAAAAGCAACCTTTTTACTGTTCTTGGGAGGATGTTAAAAGCAGAACAATGGCCAGTTGTTTGAAACATTATTTAAAGGCTGATAACCATCCTGATCCGGAGTGGAAAGAGAACTATGATTATGCATCTGCTCAACTGACATTTTCAATGATGTGTAAATATCCGAAAAGTTTTTCGGAAAAGGGAAATTATACGGACCATTATGATATTTTATCTAAGTGTGTTTCCCGATATGCTCCTTTTTTAAAGCCGGAGCAGATAGATACCTTCGGTATTTTTCCAAAGGAAAAACAGTTTAAGTATGTGTTGGATTTGGAGAATGTGCAAAAAGAAATTACCAGAGATACAAGCAAAACACCGGTTGAAGTTTATGAAAGGGTTCATCCGTCGTTCAAGTCATCTTGTTTCCGTTTTGTCAGGCAGATTGTAAAGCATTTAGATGTTTCCGATTTATCTCTTTTAAAAAATAATTCAAAAGTGAGATAGGTTATTGGCAGGATTTTTCTGTTACGAATACGGGAACCGTATCAATAATAATCGGTTCCGGATTATTTCTGGAACGTTCTTTAAAATACTGATTTGCAAAAATTTCTATGGCACAGGAAATGTCAGAAATGCCTTTTACTTTATCAATAATTGAAGACAGTTTGTGAAAAGGGATATTTTCACTTTTACAGATGAAAGCAACTGCGTCCCATGTTTCCTGTCTCAAGTGCACATTTACTTTTCGTCCGTTGATAAAAACGGTTCTGGATTGTAACATTTTATCCTCCTCTTAAAACCCTTGTTCTTAAAAGAACGTAACTATTTTATGAGTAAAATTGATTCGCAACAAATAAAAAATAAAACGAAAAGATAACGTTTTGAAAAATAAAGTTATTTTTTTTTAAATAGATTAAATTCGTGTTCGTTTTTACATAACTTTTTATTTTTGATATGGGGCTATGGTTTCTTTTATGAGTTTATCCCAAGCATCCATAATGTTTTCGGGAGCATAGGGTTTCATATCTTCAACTGCTTGTTTTCCCAAACGGATACGCAAATCCTTATCTTTCATCAAAAGTGCCAGTTTCTCCGCAAACTCATAAACAGAGTTGACAAGAAAACCGTTTTCTCCGTCTTTTATCATTTCATTGACGGAAGAGGTTGTTGCAAATCCGATAGATGGTAAGCCGTGAGCCATACCGTCGGCAAGTCCGAGTGCAAATCCCTCTGATACGGATGGGAAGGCGTTTATGTCTGCATTACGGTAAGCAGATTGAATATCCTGTGTGTATCCGTGAAAGAAAATTCTGTCAGCAATGCCGTTTTCTTTTGCGGTTTTCATCATTTCTTCAGAATAAGCACCCGCTTTCATTTCTCCAAAAAAGTCAATGTGCCAATTCGGAAAATCTTTGGCAATTTTAGAAAAGGCATCTACAAGTAAGTGTTGTCTTTTTGTTCCTTTTTCAACACGGGCAAGATAGACAATACTTCCTTTTTCTTGGGATAAATCCGTTTGTTTATCCTCGTCAATTTGTGCGACGGGATTAGGAATGACAACTTCCCGATTGACAGGGTAAAGTTCTGCAATCTGTCCTTGAACTTTTTGTGTCAGAACTTGAAAAACATTGACACGTTTAAAAAGTGACATATAAATCAATTTTTCCAAACGATTGGAGGCAAGTTTTTTAAAAATACGTTGCGGTTCTCCGTGAACCATCTGAATAACAGGAATGTCGTAGTTATGAAAGAAGTGTGAATTAAACAGGTCTTTCGGAAAATAGCATAAGATAATATCCGGCTTGGATTTTCGGATAACAGGAGCATATCTGAAAGAGGCCAAAGTAAAGTGTCTGCGAATGCGATACCAAAAATTGATAAGAGGATTTTTTGTTTTAGTGCTTAAATTCGTTACTTCAATCTGAGCGTTAAGATAATCACAGTGTCCGGCTTTATTGACGGAATCACATACAATATGAACCTGATACCCTCTGTCTACCAACAAATTCGCAAAATCACATAACCAACGACAGTTGAGGGTGTTTCTGTCTTTAATCAGCATTACTTTCGTCATCTTAAAAAATCCTTTCAATTTTTTTTGTCAGTTTAGAAGAGGCTTGTTTTTTAGTCAAGGTAAAAAAAAGAAAAAAATCTTTGCCTTATTTAATAAAATATGCTTTACTCGTGTTCATTATGAGAAAAAGATGTAAAAGTTCCGAATTATATCCTGTTGAAAAAGCAGATATCTACCCGCTTCCCGTTCGGTTGGAAAATGATATGCCGTCGGATGAAGTTGCTGTATTACTCGGTAACGAGCAAGACGGCACGTCGGATATACTTATCGGGGGATTGGATTTATTGGAGGCAGATGACCAACCGACGATTCCTGTCCGATTCTATTTTATACCGTCTGTTCATCCGATGAATTTGCCTGTTATCTTGTGCCGAAAACTGCGTTACAAAAAGAAACGTACGAATATCAATGTGTATCACATCAATCCGAACTGGATACGTCAAAGTGGATTGGAAAGGGCTATAAAGACACGGGAAAATGCGTATAATTTAAAAAATAAAAAGTATGCAAGACCCTTGGAGGAACGTTTGGAACGTTACGATACTTTAAAACGTCAGATTTTGCAAAAAGGTTGGAAAGATGATGAGCCACTCATTATGATGCTCAATCGTCGTTTCGGGTTGAAGGATTGTTTGGATAACGGTCATCATCGGATGAGCATTTGTATAGATGAAAAAATTGAACGGGTAACGGTAAAATTTGCCTATATGAGCCGAGTTCATCCTGTTTTTGAGCCGTTTATCCGTTTTATGAAACGTTTTATTTATTTTAAAAAGGACTAATATGACACATTTGTTTACCAGTGAATCAGTCAGTGAGGGACATCCGGATAAGGTCGCTGATCAAATTTCCGATTCGGTATTGGATTTATTTTTGACTAAAAATGAAAAAGCACGGGTCGCCGTAGAAACGTTAGTAACGGAAAATACA